>NZ_CP027228.1:605277-907915 GCF_002998925.1 Mogibacterium diversum
ATTGATAAGTGCCGCTTTAGTTGTAGTTGATCCAGCATCGATTCCAAGGAACAAAGGACCAGACTGTTCTGATATATCAGCTCTTTTTACTTTAGCTTTGGCATGCCTTGCTCTAAACTCTTCAAGTTCTTCTTTATTCTCAAATAACGGATCAAGATAAACAGTTCCACCAGCTGAAGCAGGATCAGCTTTTTTCACTAAGTCAATTAACTTATTAAGTTCTACCTGCTTAGTCTCTTTTTCAGCAAGAATTGCTGCTCCAATGGCAACGAAGTATTTTGCATTTTCAGGAAAAATAACCTCATCCTCACTAAGTCCAAGAGTCTCAACAAATCTCTTTCTAAGTTCAGATAAATACTGAAGAGGACCGCCAAGAAACGCAACATGACCTCTTATAGGATGACCACATGCTAGTCCGCTGATCATCTGATTTACAACTGCCTGAAAAATTGAGGCTGCGATATCCGAGGTTTTTGCACCATCATTTATAAGCGGCTGAATATCAGTTTTTGCAAATACTCCGCACCTTGATGCAATCGGATAAATCATCGTATGCTCTTTCGCAGCTTCATTGAGGCCTTGTGCATCAGTATGAAGAAGTACCGCCATCTGGTCGATAAATGCGCCGGTTCCACCTGCACACGCACCATTCATTCTTTGCTCAATAGTTGACTCGAAGAAAGTAATCTTGGCATCTTCTCCGCCAAGCTCAATAGCTACGTCTGTCATCGGAATTATTGTTTCGATTGCTTTGCTACATGCAATTACTTCCTGTTCGAATTTTATTCCTAAAATCTGTGCTAATGCCATACCACCTGAACCGGTGATAACTGCATTAACTTCAATATCGCCAAGCTCCTTTGTCATATCCGTGAGAAGCTCAGCAACTTTGTCGAAAACATTCGACATATGACGTTCATACCTAGAATACACAATACTATTTGAATCATCTAAAACGATAAGTTTTACCGTCGTAGATCCAACATCAATACCTAATCTCATATGGTCACCTAAACCTCGATAGAGATATCGAGGTCCTTTCACTCATATCCCTAAATTAAAATGGGCAAACTATAAGCCGGGTTCTGTATACGATGATCATCCATCTAGAACAGCTATCGCTAGCTGCTTCAAGCGACTTACCTTCCGGCTGCGACGGGCCGCCGCATTTCATACCTATCTTAGTCTTGCTCCGGATGGGGTTTACACGGCCACCATGTCTCCATGATGCCGGTGAGCTCTTACCTCACCATTTCAACCTTACCACGGCATTATCCGTTTCGGCGGAATGTTTCTGTTGCACTTTCCCTATAGTTACCTACGCCAGACGTTATCTGGCATCCTCGCCCTATGGAGCCCGGACTTTCCTCGTGATTGTTACATCACGCGATCATCCAGTTTACCCATTTCAGGATATAATGATACCACAAATACATTGTGCAAAATATATATTGGATACATTTTTATCCACAATTAAAATTATTTAATTTATTAATAATTATTTTAATAAAGTTTACTGCCACTAAAATTAAAATGATACACCCAATATATCCTTGTGTTGGATACAATATCGCTACTATTTTTTTAAAATCCGTTAATCCAGCAATAAAAGCAACTATCGCTCCAATTGAAAGGATTGTTTTCTTCATAGGTGTATTATTTATTGTGATACTGAAGCCATAATAAGTGCTAGTTGCAGTCTGATATATAGCACCCATTATGACGCCTATGTACATCGTCGCTACAGTAAAGAAATTTAATTTTTTATCCATTTATTCCCCTAGTAATGTGTACAGATAATTAAGCTCCTTTTTAAGCATAGCTATTCTATCACTTTGGTCGTGTTTCGCGCGTCTAAGGTTTTCAATTTCCCTTTTGTGATTCTCTATAGCATGACCAAGTCTTTTACTAACCACTAACGCATCATTGTTTATAATGCCTTCTGGATATCGCCATCTTATATCAGTATCTTTATAAGGTAGCTCCCTTTCGGAGCTTGAACCATTTTCTCTGTTAATATTTGATGTTCTAACAGCTACAATAACTTCACATGAAAATTTACCCTCTTTTACGAGCTTGTTATCGGTAATATCGAACCCATATCTATATAAGAAACTTCTTAATGGACCACTATTGTTACGAGGCTGTAAAATTAGTTTTTTAAAGCTCTGCAATTTATCGATATCATTTGAAAGAATATCTACAATAGTTACCCCGCCAAGTCCAGCAATGATAAGGACATCGACTTCCCCTTTTTCGATTACATCAATCCCATCACCCACTCTAAATGATGATTCAGGCATATCAATTTCGGCATCGGTAAAACTTTTTTTGGCTTTTGATAGAGAGCCAGCACTAATATCGCACATAATCACATGTGGAGAAACATTATTTTTATATAGAATTAATGGGACATAGGCATGATCTGTGCCTATGTCCGCAATTGTCTCTCCAGATGTGACAGCACCGCATATTGCTTTTATTCTGTCACTAATCTTCATATTTACTCCAGGTAATCTCTCAGCTTCTTGCTTCTGCTAGGATGACGAAGCTTTCTAAGTGCCTTAGCTTCAATCTGTCTGATTCGTTCTCTTGTAACGTTAAACTCTTTACCAACCTCTTCAAGAGTACGTGGTCTTCCATCCTCGAGTCCAAATCTAAGCATGAGAACTTTCTTTTCTCTATCTGATAGCGTGTCAAGAACCTCCATCAGCTGCTCCTTAAGCATTGAATATGCAGCTGCTTCTACTGGTGCTGGTACATCATCATCAGGAATAAAATCACCAAGGTGGCTATCTTCTTCTTCACCAATCGGTGTCTCGAGCGAAACTGGATCCTGAGAAATTTTCTTTATTTCCCTAACCTTTTCTACTGTTATCCCCATCTCTTTAGCGATTTCTTCAGAAGTAGGTTCACGCCCAAGCTCTTGAAGCAACTGTCTAGATATTCTGATTAATTTATTGATGGTTTCAACCATATGAACAGGAATTCTAATCGTCCTAGCCTGATCAGCAATCGATCGAGTAATTGCTTGTCTTATCCACCAAGTAGCATAGGTCGAGAATTTGTATCCTTTCGTATAGTCAAATTTATCAACAGCCTTAATCAAACCGAGATTACCTTCTTGAATAAGATCAAGAAAGCTGAGTCCTCTGTTTAGATATCTTTTAGCAATACTTACAACAAGTCTTAAGTTTGATTCACACAGCTTCTTCTTAGCTTCCTCGTCGCCTTGTTCCATGCGGATTGCAAGTTCTCGCTCTTCTGCTCCTGTAAGAAGAGGTACTTTACCAATCTCCTTGAGATACATTCTAACTGCATCATCAGTAGGTAGCGATTTAGGAACAGTTGCATCTACATCAATTTCACCATTTGTCTTAAGAACTAGTCCATCATCAACATCTACGTCATCTTCCTCAACATCTTCAAGTTCGTTGCCGTTAGGTTCCCTTGTATCAACTATGCTAATCCCATTTTTTTCCACCAAGTCGTAGACTTCATCTATCTGATCTTTATTTAGTTTTATTCTCGATAGATGTTCTCCAATCTCAGCTAGAGTTATTTCATTGCCAGTGTTTTCAGAGAGTCTCATAATCTCTTCCACAGCCTGTTCAACGCGCTCATTAGCTGGTGTTTCGGTTGCTTCTTTCTTTGGCATATTTTACCTAACCTTTCTCCTCTTATCTTCAATATCTTGTAACTGCATAGCAAGACGCGAGATTTCTTCTTCATTACCCAGCTTCTCAGCGACAGCAATCGCATTTTGTAGCTCTATTATTTTTTCTCCGTAATGCATCTGCGCATATTTAACATAACATTCTCTGTAGTACGAACTTTCATCCGCACCAATTCTTATCAATGATAATATCTTTTTAAGAGCCTTTTCGTCCTCAGGATCTAGTTCTTTATATATGTCGTTAATATTAATTTCAGACATTCTGTTCTGCAAAATTAGCTTATTTGCAACATCATAAAACTCTCGGCCAAGAGCAGTTCTGAACTCTATATCGTCTTCTCTAAAAGTATCGAGATATCGCACATCCCTCGTTAAAATATAGAGAATAGAAACTTCAAGCCTTTCATCATTTCCAAAGCTATCGGTATTGAATTCTTTCCTTTCACGCAAATTCTTTTGGTAAGAAGCACTTTGTCTGCTTTCATCTGAAGCTATCTCTGTTAGTATAGCGTGCTCAGATATATCAAATTCTGAGGCAAGCTTCTTAACATATAAATCCTGTTCCACAGCACCTAGCTTTTTTAATACTGGAACACAACTCCTTATATACTCTATAATATCAAGGTTGTCGCTAAGATTGAAATTTTTCTTCATCATCTCTAGCACGAACTCTGTAGATGGAGCGGCACTGTTAACGAGCTTTAAAAACTCCTCTTTTCCATATTTCTTTACAAATTCATCAGGATCTTTTCCACCAGTTACGTGTAAAATCCTTACGTTTGCATTTGAACTTCGCATTACATCGATCCCTCGGAGAGCTGCTTTTATTCCAGCCGAATCAGAATCATATGATAACACAACATTCTTAGTATACCTAGTAATAAGTTGACATTGGTTCTCTGTCAGAGCTGTGCCGAGCGAGGCAGCAACGTTTCGAATTCCAGCTTGATATAAGGATATTGCATCCATATATCCTTCAACGATAAGAACCTGATCTGTATCATTGATACTTTTCTTAGTAAAGTTTAAAGCATAAAGGTTATTTTTTTAAGAAAAACTTCACTCTCAGAGGAGTTTAGATACTTAGGCATCTCATCGCCGATAGCTCTACCTCCAAAACCTATTACTTTTCCTTGGGTGTTAAAAATTGGGAACATAAGTCTTCCTCGGAATTTATCATAAATACCTTTTTTCCCTTGTGTTACCAATCCTAGCTTAAGCATATCTTCATCTGATACGCCCATATCTTGTAGAAATTTATACAGACTGTTCCAAGAATTTGGAGAATATCCGAGTCCAAAACGTTTAATAGTTTCATCACTAATACCCCTTTTACGAATATATGTATATCCGGGATTAGCATGTTTCGTGAGGTTATCAAAGAAAAATCTTGCAGCTGTAGAGTTAATCTCATAATAGCGAGATAAATCTTCTTTCCTTCGTGTTCCGTGCTTTGGGATCTCAATATTATATTCATCAGCTAGCTTTTCACACGCCTCCATGAACTCCATATTATTAAACCGCTGCACAAAATGGATTACATCACCTTTTTCACCGCACCCAAAACAATTAAAAATCTGCTTTTGCTCATTTACCATAAATGATGGTGTCTTTTCATTGTGAAATGGACAAAGACCCTTAAAGTTACTACCGCTTTGTTTTAGAGGAACTTCACGACCAATGACATCCACAATATTAACTTTTGACTTTATCTCATCGATAAAGCTACTGCCAATCGCCATGTTTTCTCCTTTTAAGCAAATTGCTTACTTAAATTCCGTCCATCCACGAGGAACAAACAAATCAGAATATAGTGATATCGCATATCTATCTGTCATTCCTGAGACATAATCTTTTACTGCCGTAGCATTTCCATCCTCTAAGGCTACCTCCCTGTATAGTTCAGGCAGCTTGTCTGGATGTTTAATGAAATAGTTGTAAAGTGCGGTAATAACCACTTCAACTTTATTCATATCTTCTTCACGTTTAACGAGCTCGCTACAATACACGTGTTCAAACATATACTTTCGTAAATGAAGAAGAGCTCTATTAAAATCAGGACTTAAGCTGATTTTGTCTTTTCCGTCACTAAATGTCACAAGATCAGAGATCAGGTTGTTTATCCTTTCGCTATGAGAATGCCCAAGTACATCGAGATCTTCAGTAGGAAGTACATCGATTGTTATTACATTACTTCTTATTGCATCATCTATATCATGATTTATGTAAGCAATACGGTCGCTAATCTTTACTATCTGCCCCTCAAGTGTTATCGGAATACCTTCACCCCTATGATTGAGAATTCCGTCTCTTACTTCCTTTGTAAGGTTAAGCCCCACTCTTTTTGATGTGCATTCAAGACGTTCTACAATTCTTAAGCTCTGTTCATTATGTCTAAATCCACCCGGATGAATCCTGTTCAGAACATCCTCTCCATTATGTCCAAATGGCGTATGTCCAAGATCATGCCCTAGAGCAATTGCTTCCGTCAAATCTTCGTTATAATTGAGAGTTTTTGCAATTGTACGAGCAACTTGAGCAACTTCGAGGGTGTGTGTAAGCCTGGTTCTATAATGGTCACCTTCTGGTGCAAGAAATACCTGTGTTTTATGCATCAGCCTACGAAATGCTTTTGAATGGATAATTCTATCTCTGTCACGCTGATAGTCGGTTCGAAAAGAACATTTATCTTCGAATACATCGCGGCCCAAAGAGTTCTTAGACTTTGAAGCTCGCTCATCAAGATAATTAAATTCTCTCCTTTCAAGGTCATCACGTAAAATCATCTATCCTTTCACCCCTGTATGTCCAAAACCGCCTTCTCCACGATCAGTCTCATCTAGTACGGATACAATTATCGGTTCTACTCTCTCATAAGCAGCAATTACAAGCTGCGCTACGCGATCACCACTATTTATCGTAAAGGATTCATTTCCAAAATTAATCATAGGAATCTTAAGTTCTCCACGATAATCGGAATCAATAGTGCCAATACTATTAACTAGACCTATTCCATGCTTAATAGCAAGTCCTGACCTTGCTCTGACTTGTCCTTCATAACCTTCTGGAATTTGAACAAATAGTCCAGTTGGAATGAGACTTCTCTCCATAGGCTTTAATGTTATAGGCTCATCTATAAAAGCTCGGAGATCCATGCCTGATGCCCCATCTGTAGCATAAGCTGGAAGTGAACCACTGAGTGATTTAAATTTTAATTCCATTTAGAATGCATCCTTTCTAACAAATGATAAGAAACCACTGAGATTTAAAGCTTTCAAAGCTAAATTGCTCAGCACAAACGTCTACAGGTTTACATTTATTTTTTACCAGTAACATTAATAACAATATGCCTACTATAATCACAAATTTCTTTTTTTACATTGTTTATGTCTTCCAATGTGATGTCGTCTAACATCTGCAGAACTTCAGAAGGAGTTATAGACCTTCCGTAAGTAAGGAGATTTCTCCCGTTGTATATCATCAGATTCTGCACACTCTCCTGTCCGAATATAAAGCTGGATTTAAGCTGCTCCCTTGAACTCTGGAATTCTTCAACGCTAATATCATCATCCTTGAGTCGATCTAGCTCTTCTTTGATTGCATCTAAAGCTTCATCCACCTTATCCTTGGCAACACCAGCACATATAACAAAGAGTCCCGTATGACTGTAAAATCCGGTCATAGAGTACACTGAATAAGCAAGCCCTTTCTTAACACGAACATTCTGCATCAATCGTGATGACATTCCTCCACCAAGTATGTTGCAAAGTAGCATCATAGGGTACCTTTTTGGGTCTTCTGCCGGAAAAAGTCTAACTCCCATCGCAATGTGCGCTTGCTCAATATCCTTCGTTACTTCAATGTATCTCCCTTCAGAAGCCGGAGAGACATTTTTATCAGTAACGAACTCTCTACGTTCTTTTAGACTATAGAACTTGTCTTCAAAATACTCGATTACATCTTGTCTATCAAATGAACCAGCAATCGACACTATAATTTCATCTCTTGTATAGTGATTAAAGTAATATTCATCAAGTTTGTCATGTGTAAACGATGAAACCGTATATTTTGTTCCAAGTACAGGATGAGACATCCCCATACCCTTGTATACATTATCTTCAAGAATATCAAAAGCTACTTCATCAGGATCATCTGCATTCATATTTATTTCTTCAATAACTACACCCTTCTCCTTCTCAAGTTCGTCCTCTGGAAAAGTAGGATTACAGATCATATCCGTCAACACTTCAGCGCTTGCACGAAAATGCTCATCAAGACATTTCACATAAAAGCAAGTGCACTCTTTGCTGGTAAATGCGTTCATCTGTCCGCCAAGTTTATCTATCTCATTAACTATTTGAAAGTGATCCCTATTCTTGGTTCCTTTAAATAGCATGTGTTCGATAAAGTGCGAAATCCCCTGTTCATTATCATTTTCATTTACTGAACCGTTATTGCACCATATACCTATGGATACAGATCTCACTGAATCCATAGAATTAAGAATTAGTCTTACGCCTGAATCCAGCGTTATAACCTCTAGCATACATCCCCCTTAGTTATACTCTGCACCTATAATATCTGACAGTCTCACAGAATACGAGTCCCCTGTGTACTCATAAGCGTCATCAAAACTATAATTACAGGTTTCTCCAGTATATCTAGACGCACTGATATTATACCTGGCATCTCTCACGTTTATTTCTACTCCGGTATCATTATCGATTACATGCGGTGTAATAACGTACCAACGTCTAAAATCATATATAGCGCTAGCAAGATTTGAATAATCTTCGTCAGTCATACCATCATTGAAATTCCCCATAATGCTGCGCTTTGCTGTATCGACAGTCACATAGAATTCCGCAAGTTCATCAGGGATTGATTTATTCCACTCTTCAAAATATGAATCAAACATATCTGCTAAAGATTCCATATCTAATTCTTTTACCAGTTCTAGAATTAGCTGGACATCTATTACCTCATCGGCTTCTAGAAGTGCAGCAAGATTTTCATAATACTCAAACTCCTCTGGTGCAACAATATCAAGGATTTGATAGAGTTCATCTCTGTTCATTAATTCACCTTTAAATCGATTTATGCTATAATAATACATCATCAATTATAGCATAAGGAGCTAGTTAAATGAAGAAATACGATTTAAAAAACCGCTCTGAGATAGCGGATAGAGATAAATGGAATCTAGAAGCGATGTATCCAGATGAAGCCAAATGGGAAGAAGATTTGTCCACTGCTCTTAAGTCGAGTGAAGAGTTTATATTACTTAAAGGTCGTCTAACAGAGTCGGCAGAAGGCCTTCTTAAAGCACTGCGCTTATACGCTGATATGATGCGTAAAGCCGAGAATGCTTTTGTTTATTCACGAATGCGTCATGATGAGGATAATGCGAATACGAAATATACAGAGATGAACAATAAATCCCTCTCTACTCTCGCTCAAATTTCAGCTAATGTATCATTCTTTACACCCGAACTGCTGGAAGCTGATGAAACTGTAATAAAGGGATATATCTATGAAGTACCAGCTTTAAAGGAATTTTCCTTCATGCTCGATTCAATCATGCTTAGCAAGCCTCACGTTCTGTCTTCTGATGAAGAACGCATAATAGCTCAGCTTAATGAATCTGCTAGTGCACCAGACGAGATTTACACTATGTTTAATGATGCGGATCTTTCTTTTGGCAAAGTCACTAATGAAGATGCGATAGATGTGGAACTCACTCACGGAAATTATATCCAGTTTATGGAGTCGGAAAACCGCGAGGTTAGAAAGAATGCTTTTGAAGCAATGTACCAAAGATACAAGGAGTTTAATAACTCAATTTCTGTGATGTATAACTACAGTGTAAAGCATGACTATATCATGTCCAAGCTACGTAAATATAAATCTACACTCGATAGCGAGCTATCTGGCGAACGCATTCCACTCTCAGTGTATGATAATCTTATAGATGCTGTGCATAAGAACCTACCTTCTATGCATAAATATATGGAAATTAGAAAACGAGCTTTAGGTCTTAACGAACTAAGAATGTATGATGTTTATCGCCCCATTGTTAAGCCAGAAGGATTAGAATGCAGCTATGAAGAGGCTGTAGATATCGCCTGCAAAGCCTTGGCACCTCTAGGCGAAGACTATGTTAGGACGTTACGAAAAGGATTAACCGAAGATAGATGGGTTGATATATATGAGAATGCAGGTAAAACATCTGGCGCATATAGTTTCGGTTCTTACGATAGTAATCCATATATTTTGATGAACTTCAGCGGAGAACTACGTGACGTATTTACACTCATTCATGAAGCTGGTCATTCAATGCATTCATACTATACTAGACGCACACAGCCATTTGTGTATGGAGGACACTCTATATTTACAGCAGAGGTTGCTAGTACTGTTAATGAAACGCTATTGATTCATTACCTTCTAAGTAATGCTGAATCAGTAGATATGAAGAAATATCTAATCAACTTCTATATCGACGAGTTTAAATCTACACTGTTCAGACAGACAATGTTTGCTGAATTTGAAAAAATTGCACATGAAACTGTCGAAAATGGTGGATCACTCACAGCACAATATCTAAACGAGGAGTACGATAAGCTAAACACTATTTATTATGGTCCGTCAATTGAACATGACGAGTTTATTCAGTATGAATGGTCAAGAATTCCTCATTTCTACCGTGCTTACTACGTATATCAGTATGCTACGGGATACTCCGCTGCAAATGCTATCGCTAACAGGATATTAACCGGCGGAGAAGCTGAACGAAATGATTATTTAAAATTCCTAGCTACCGGAGAATCTGACTACCCAATAGAATTACTTAAAATCGCTGGAGTAGATATGAGTACTGAGGAGCCTGTTCTCTCTGCTCTATCTACTTTTGCAAAACTAGTTGATGAACTAGACGAGATGATATAGCGCATTTTATATGAGGAAATACTATGAAACCAACTAAAGTATTTATCTATAGCAATGATACAGGTTTATCAAAGGCTACTGCCAATGAACTTGTCAACGTTCTAAGCAAAAAAAAATTTGAGATTGCGAGCAAATATGATGAAACCGTTGATTTGATCGCTTGCATCGGCGGTGATGGAACCTTTCTAAACTGTGTACATGAATGCAGACTCCCAAAGACGCCTATTATCGGGATAAATACCGGTCATCTAGGTTTTTTTCAGGAGCTGGTTCCTTCTGAACTTGAGATGTTTGTTAATCACTATAATGATGGCAATTACACAGTTGAAAAGATACATCCAATACGCGCCCTAATCACAGACAGAGATGGCATTCACGAGATAACGGGAATAAACGAGATACTTGTAATGGGTATGTATACAAAACTTGCCCATCTTTCGATAATCATGGACGATACTCCAATTCAGGAGTTTATCGGCGATGGAATCCTCGTATCAACTCCTGTTGGATCAACCGCTTATAACTATTCACTTGGTGGCTCACTGGTAGCTCCAGAGCTAGATGCCCTACAATTAACACCGATGGCTCCGATGAATACTAGCGCTTACAGATGCTTTAGGTCGAGTATTCTCTACCCTGCGTCAAAAAAAGTTAGACTGGTAACGCGCAAGAGTACCGTCGGAGACAAACTTTTATTAGCATATGATGGACTTACAAGAGAATTTAGCAATGTATCTAAAATTGATGTAATGCAGGCAGATGACGAGATTCATCTTCTAAGACTGCCTGGTTACGATTACTGGAAGAAGCTTACGAACAAGCTTTTATAGACTGAATTTGAGGAAATAATGGGAAAATACAATCACAAAGTAACTGAATCTGATATCGGTTTGAGCATAAATCAGATCATAAAAGCGAATTTCAAATTCTCATCACGGTTCAAAACTAAGATAAAATTTCAGAAACTTGTTGATCTCAACGGTATACCTACTCCTGGATTTATTAAACCAGATGTAGGAGATGTAATATCGATAAGACTTCCAGAAGAAATTAGCGATTTTCCAGCTGAAGATATTCCTATAGATGTAATTTATGAAGATGATGATCTCATGTTTATCAACAAACAGCCTGGCGTGATAGTTCATCCAACTAAAGGACACCCACTTCATACTATCGCAAATGGTCTAATGAAATACATGAAGGATAACGACCAAAGCTACAAGATTCGTTTCGCTAATAGAATCGACATGGATACATCTGGAATCGTCATCGTTGCAAAAAATGCGAACACACAAAACGACATATCCCACCAGATGCGTGCCAATTCAGTGCATAAGCAGTACATAGCAATCGTTAACGGTGTTATTGAAGATGATGAATTTACTATAGACGAGCCTATCGGGAGACCTAGTGAAGAATCGATTCAGAGAACTGTACTATCAGAAGGTGGTAAAGATGCAATTACGGATGTTAAAGTTCTCGAGAGATTTAAAAGAAATACGCTCGTTGAAGTTACATTACATACTGGAAGAACACATCAGATAAGAGTTCATCTCACTCATATAGGTCATCCAATTACGGGCGATCACTTATACGGTGGTGATGCACCAGAGCTTATGGAAAGACAGGCATTACATGCCGCAAAAATGAGTTTAAAGCACCCAATGACAGAAAAAACACTTAATATTGAGGCACCTTTGCCAGATGATATGAAAAAATGCCTATCCATTCTACGTAGGTAGAAAGCTAGGCATTAGCTTATTTTACTTTTTGTCAAAGCAGTTCTAATGAGATTTATGCATCAACCTTTTTAATTCTCATTATGGCTTCTGCTCTATCTTCATGCTTGAAAACTGCAGAACCAGCAACAAGAATATCAGCTCCACATGAAATTAAAAGCCCTGAGTTCTTATCAGATACACCACCATCAACTTCGATTTCGAAATTGTATCCATTGTCTTTTCTTAACTTATTAAGCTGAGATACTTTTTTCGCAGTTTCAGGAATAAATTTCTGTCCACCAAATCCTGGATTCACAGACATAACTAGCACCATATCAACGAAAGGAAGTACAGCTTCAAGGCAAGATACAGGAGTACCCGGATTTATAGAAACACCTGCTTTTACCCCATGCTCTTTAATATGTGATAGAGTCCGGCAAATGTGAGGACATGCTTCGTAGTGAACCGTAATATAAGCAGTACTATCCGTCACAAACTCCTCCAAGTACTGATCTGGATTTTCAATCATCAAATGAACATCGTAAGGGACAGTTGCATAGCCGTTAAGACTCTTCATAACGGCACTTCCAAAACTGATATTAGGAACAAACGCGCCATCCATAACATCTACATGAATAAAATCACATCCGCCCTTGCAGATATCAGCGACTTCAGAACCAAGTTTAGCAAAATCGGCTGCTAAAATCGAAGGTGCTATTTTTGCCATTTTTTTACCTCTTCCAAAATTGATAAATATGATTCATATCTAGTTTTGCTAATTTCTCCTTTTTCGAGTGCTCCTTTTACCGCACATTCAGGTTCATCAACATGAATACAATCTAGATATTTGCAACAGCCCTTAAATGCATTAATCTCAGGGAAATAATCTCTAACATGATACCTATCAAGTCTAGGCATGTCTAGAGATGTAAAACCTGGTGTATCATAAAAATGAGTATCGTTATCAATACTAAAAATCTCGACATGCCGTGTCGTGTGTCTGCCCCTGGCAGTTTTATCGCTAATATCTCCTGTTTCTATATCATTTCTACCGGTTATATGGTTCATGATTGTTGACTTTCCAACACCTGACGGACCGGCTAGCGCAACATTAGATCCCTTCATCAAATCATATAACCTATCTATGCCATCACCGTTCTTGCCATTAACAACAACAACTGGAAAAGCTTTATCGTAAGTTGAAACAAGCTCTTTTAGGTCATTTTCCGATACAAGATCAGGTTTTGTAATACAGATAATAACTTCGATGTTGTTATATAGTATTGCAGTGGTAAACTTATCAATAATAAGATTGTTCGGATTAGGAAAAGCTGCTGCAAATACAACAACAAGCTTATCTAGATTAGAAACAGGTGGGCGCGAAAGAAAGTTTTTTCTTTCGCGCACCTTTGTTATTATACAGTCGCCGTCTTCTTGCCTTAAATCAAATTCTACAATATCCCCAACATAGATGATTGATTTACCTCGCTTAAGATTTTTGCGAGCATTTCCCATGTGAACTCGTTTTCCATCATCAACATAGTAGAAACCGCCAATTCCCTTAACGACTCTTCCCAGCATATTATAACCTTGTTCCACTGTTATTTGAGTTGTCGGAAGAGCTTCCTGAAGAAGGTTTACCCTTACTTACCTCAATATCAATTGTTTCACCTTTTTCGAGTGATGTATTAGCAGCATACTGTTGCCACATTACATAACCATTGCCATAAACATTGCTTTCGTCGTAAGAAATATTTCCGACTTTAAATCCAGCATTTGTAATAGCCGATTTTGCTTCCTCAAGTGACTTTCCTGTTAAAGAAGGTACTGTTCCCTTCTCCTTCCCTTTTCCATCACTAATTGTAATGTTAATTTTTGTTCCTTTGTCGGCATTTGTTCCAGCTGCAGGATCTTGGGTTAGTATCGTTCCCTCAGGCTTATTTGAAGTCTCAGACTTAACTATTCCAAGCTTGTAGCCTGCCTTTTTGAGTTTCTTTTCAACTTTCTTATAGTCTTGACCAACTATATTAGGTACGGTTCCTTCCTTCGAACCTTTGCTGAGATGAAGTGTTATCGTTGAACCCTTTTTAGCTTCTTCTCCACCAGAAGGATCCTGTTCGACTACATGTCCCTCAGAAATTTCCGATGAATATACACTTTTACCCTTTTCAACTTTAAATCCGCTCTTTTCAGCCGTTTTTTTCGCTTCCTTATAAGTCATATCAGACATATCAGGTACCTTAGCTTTACTAGAGAAGACACCTGTTGCAAAAGCAACGCCCAGAACAAGAACGAGTAGAACCGCTCCGGCAATACCAAGTTTAATAAGCTTTTTCTTGCGACTAGAAGAATTAGATTTTTTCTTCTTTTTCTTCCTGCCTTTTGAATTTTCTGAAACTATATCGTCACTATCATCTTCTTCAGTATCAGATCGCTTACGTGCAACCTCATTAGATGCCTCTGCAAAAATTGAATTTCCAACAACCTTAGTCACGAATTCGATGTTATCAAGTTCTTCAATGAGTTCATCTGCACTGTTGAATCTATTAGTTTGAAACTTATTTGTAGCCTTGAGAACAGCTCTTTCAAGTGCAGGTGGAATTCCATCCACATATTCATGTGGTGGCACAATTTCTTCGTTTATATGCTTGAGGGCTATGGATACAGGATTATCTCCATCGAATGGAACTCGCCCTGTGAGCATCTCATACATTACAATACCGAGTGAGTATATATCGGATCTTTCATCAACGTAGTTTCCTCTAGCCTGCTCCGGCGAAAAATAGTGTACTGATCCGATGACCTTGCTGTTTGTCGAAAGTGTTGCGTCATTAACAGCCTTAGCAATACCAAAATCGGCAAGCTTTGCAACACCATCAGATGTAACCATGATGTTATGAGGCTTGACGTCTCTATGTATTATCTTATTTTTATGCGCAATTCTCAATGCAGATGCAACCTGCTTAGTAAGGTCGATTACCGTACGGTAGTCTAGAGGTGCATCTTCTGCAATTATATTGCTTAAGTTACGGCCTTCAACAAGCTCCATTACTATGTAGTTAATATTTCCTTCCTTACCTACATCGTAAACACTTACTATATTAGGGTGAGAAAGTCCAGCAGCTGCCTGCGACTCTCTTTTGAAATTTTCAACAAACGAAGCGTCCTTTGTGAACTCCGGTCTGAGTATCTTGATAGCGATGAATCTGTTTAACAGTCTGTCCTTACCCTTGTAAACGACTGCCATACCGCCATCACCGATTTTCTCAAGAAGTTCGTAACGGCCAGATAGAAGTCTACTGCTCATTTGATTCCTCCAACATGTCAATACAGATTACTGAAATATTATCATTTCCACCGTTTAAGTTTGCTCTTTCAACCATACGTTCAGCACAATCCTGCATATCAGAGCTTTCATTGAATATATCAAGAATTTCGCTATCTGACACTTCCTCATAGAGTCCGTCACTACAGATTAATACTCTATCACTTGGCTCCATATATATATTGAAGCAGTCAGGATTGTTGTATGCATTTCCACCAATAGCTCTAGTGATTACATTTTTTTTATAATGATGATCCGCCTCAGTACGTGTAATAGCACCCATCTTAACTAAATCATTTACATAGGTGTGGTCATCAGTAATCTGATGCACTTCATCCTTGTGAAGGAAATACACTCTGCTATCTCCCACATTGCCTACGTATAGAATTTTGTGGTCAACATATGCAAAAACGAGTGTTGTCGCCATTCCTACGTACTCTGGTTTTGTGTTGGAAAGCTGTAAAATACTTTCATTTACAAAGTTAACAGCATTTTCAAAATATGTGAAAATCGCTTCACTTCCCTCAACAAGTTCTATTGGGTTGTTGTACACGTAATCTGCAAGGAAATCTACTGCTGCAGTGCTTGCAATTTCCCCGGACTTATTTCCGCCAACGCCGTCTGCCAGCATGAAAAATCTGCTATCCTTTAATACTTTTACAGCGTCTTCGTTCTTAGGGCGCTTCATGCCCTTATCTGTTAAATATCCTACTCTCATTAAAGTCTTACCACCTGAGTAAATTAAAATTATAAATTGTTACACTTACTGATTTTACAATAGTAAAATCCTACTTGTTTATTATACGGTAAAATTGAATTGTATTCAACAATACTTGAATTTTCAAAGGAGTTACAGAGCCTTGAAACTATCTGTTCATTTTCCCGCTTATTGATAGTACAAGTGGAATACACTAGCTCTCCTCCAGGTTTTAAATACATAAAGGCATTTTTTAAAATGCTGTACTGAATTTCATATAAACCTGGAAGCTCATTAAGATTAACATGTAGCTTTAATTCAGGTTTTCCAGCGATAACCCCAAGTCCAGAACAAGGAACATCTGCGAGTACTTTATCAAAACGTTCACTTAAACTCTTGTCGTATAGGGTGGCATCCATCACTTTTGTCTTAATGCAAGAAATTCCGAGGCGTTTTGAAAGCTCGTTTATGAGCTTCACACGATGTTCATGAATATCACAGGCAAAGATTTCACCTGTATTATTCATAAGTTCCGCCATTGCGGTAGTTTTACCCCCAGGAGCAGCACATATATCGAGTACTTTATCACCAGGTTTTGGACTTAGCATTTCCACACATCTTAGCGAAGAAGTGCTTTGAACTGTAAACATCCCACTTCTGAACTCTGGGATATTAACTATTGAACCATTTTCTATTATTATCCCATTTCGAGAAAATGGATTATCTCTAACTTTTATATCTCTAGTTGATAGGCATTTTTTTAAGTCTTCACGATTACAAATTAATGAATTCACTCTTATGTTAAGCTCGGGTATATCGTAAAGACCTTTGATAATCTCCTCTATCTTCCCTTCACCATATTGCTTAGAGATAAACCTGACAAGATGGTACGGAAAGGAATATTTATATGAAAATGACTCTAGGATATCTTCGGAATCAGGAATTAATAATATTGCACCTTCACGTTCAAAAGTTCTAAGCATACCATTGATAAAACCTTTTACTGATGGTGAAATATTTTCAGCAAGAGTGACAGCTTCATTGACAGCTGCATAGTTTGGAATCGAGTCCATTTTTGCCATTGCATACATGCCCATACGCAAAATAATTAAATTCTTTTTCTTAATTCCCTTGATACCATTCTTTGCTAATCTATCAATATTATAATCTAAAAGGATTGTATCCCGTATAACACCCTTAGACATAACACGAACGAAGCCCTGTGAGGATACTTCATGTTCCTTAAGCGCTTCGTTAATCGCAAGATTCGAGTATGAATTATCGCAGTATACACTACGAAGTACATCATATACTGCATACCAATCATTGTTCATCAGTCTCTATTTCCTCTAATCAGAAGAACTCTAATTAGTGCTGCCGCCGCAGTGGCTAATGCAGCAACATATGTCATCGCTGCAGCACTTAGAACTCTTTTGCTTCCAGCGTAATCAGAATCATCGACAAGATTTAGTGCTTTCATCTGCTGTAGAGCTCTACTACTTGCATTTAACTCAACTGGAAGTGTAACAAGATGAAACAAAACGACAGCAACAAAGCAAAAAATTCCTATATTAAAAAACATATTCCCGTACTCTGTTGTAGATGAGAGAACAATGCCCAACAAGATTAAAGGCCATGATGTGTTTTGGGCAAAGTTAGTTACGGGTACAAGTGCATTTCTCATCTTGACAGGAGCATAACTAGTAGCATGCTGTATCGCATGCCCAACTTCATGGCAAGCTATACAAACAGATGCAACAGAATCTTGAGAATATATCTCCGAACTAAGATTAACTGTATTAGATCTTGGATCGTAATAATTAGTTAGTGCATCTCCATTCAAAACATTGATTGAAACCTGCTGAAGACCGTTAGCATCAAGCATCGTTCGAGCTGCTTCAAAACCCGTTATCCCTTTGCTGTTTTCAATATCAGTATATGTTGAAAAGGCACGCTTTATACGCGCCTGCACTATCATCGTAAAAATCATTGCTGGAATTAACACAATCATAGATGAATAATATCCACCGAACATATCTCTATACCTCCAATATAATATTTATTTAAGACGCATTCCAACTTCTAGTTTGTTACCTCTAATAAAATCTGAAACGCTCATCCTCTTCTTGCCTTGCAATTGAACTTCCCTAATTTCAAGCGTCCCATTGGTGCACTTCACGGTAAATTTTTCCTTGTCAACACTGGTAATCACACCAAAATCAGCATTTATATCGACATCATCTATTGGTAAAACATCAAAAAGCTTAAGGACTTTATCTCCGATATTGGTAAATGTACCTGGCCAAATTTTAAAGGCACGCACTTTATTATCAATTTCAGCAGCTGAGGAATTAAAATCAGTATATCCATCTTCTTTGCGAATCATGTGAGCATATGATGAAGCTGAGTCGTCTTGTTTTGTGTACGTTGCTTGACCTTCAGCTATTAAATCAATCGTTTTAACGACTAACCTAGCCCCACATTCAGCAAGTTCCTCAGATAAGGTAATTATATCTTTCCTTCCCACTTCAACCTCTTCTGCACTGATTATATCTCCTGTATCAAGTCCAAGCTCCATCTGCATGATAGTAACGCCTGTCTTGTCCTTGCCATCCAGTATGGCATATTGCATTGGCGCAGCACCTCTATACTCTGGAAGAATAGATCCATGGATATTAATGCATCCGTAAACTGGTATGTCTAGAACCTCCTTAGGAAGTATTTGCCCAAAAGCTGCAACTACAATTAGATCCGGCTTTAATGCATCAAGCTCTTGAATAAAATCTGGGTCATTTTTTATATTATTAGGCTGAGAAACCTTAATTCCACGATGAAGAGCACAAGCTTTAACAGGTGAGAAAACCACTTTTCCTCTATTACCTCGTCTATCGGGCTGTGTCACGACCAATTCCACATCATGCCCAGCGTCTATTATGCTGTTTAATGCTGGAACAGCAAATTCAGGAGTCCCCATATATATAATTCGCATTTAGTTTTCTTCCTCTGTATTTTCTTCGGCAATTTCTGCCATCATTTCATTGTATTGTTCAGTAGTGTATACTTCTTCCGCTACATCAGTATATACAATTCCATTCAAGTGATCATTCTCGTGCATTATACAAGTTGCAGCAAATCCAGAAAACTCATACTCATTAATTTCACCTTCCAGATTCATAGCTTTAAGCCTAACTCTGTTCGGTCTCTTAAGCATTCCTATATATCCCGGTACACTAAGACATCCTTCTGCTGATTCCTGCTCCCCTTCCGTTTCGATTATCTCAGGGTTAATCATTACATATTCTTGATCAAAGTTTTCAAGTTCTGGTCTGCAAACGAAGATCCTTTTCATAACCCCTACTTGAGGTGCCGCAAGCCCAACACCATCAGCCTCTCTCATGGTCTCGAGCATATCATTACATAATACTTTAATCCTATCTGTAATCTTGGAAACGGGCTTACAATTCTTTGTTAGAATCTCATCTCCTCTAATTACTATTTTCCTTAGTGCCATAATACTCCCTTCAATATTAATTAATCTAAATTATTCCATATGGATTTATATCTAATTCAATATGACAGGTACTTCTATGTTTTATCATAAGTTCCTTGTAATTCATATAGGCATTAACAAATCCACTTCTAGTTCCTCTGGGTGCTTTTATCATAAAAATTACACGGTTCCTATCAGCTCCACCTCTTTGAGTGTCAAGCTTTGGCTCATAAATCGTTGTGCCCGTTGGTAAGTTTTTCATCGATAAAAGATATTTTCTAAAATCATTGGCATGATCTAGTGTCGAACTATATTCAGTCTTTGAACCTTTTTTATCAACGAATATCACAGTGATAATATCAGAAAAAGGTGGATAGTTCATGTTTTTTCTGTGAGCTAGTTCTTGTTCATAAAAACCATAATAATCTCTATTTGCAGCTTTTTTTATTGTATCATCTTCAGGTTGATACGTTTGAAGGATCACCTTACTTTTTCCACCTTCTCTACCTGCACGACCCGATACCTGAGTTATAAGCTGAAATGTTCGTTCCGGTGAACGGTAATCAGGTATATTGAGTGATGAGTCTGCTAAAATTATCCCAACTAAACCAACATTTTTAAAATCTAATCCTTTTGCTAATATCTGTGTTCCAACTAAAATATTGGTTTTGCCAGAATTAAAATGCCTGAGTGTTTTTTTAATCTCAGAACTGTTCTTCGCTGTGTCAAGGTCAAACCTCTCTACCTTAGCATTTGGAACAAGCTCTTCTATAGTTTCTTCTAAACGCTCTGTTCCTGTCCCTATAAAAGATAAGGTGCTATTTCCACACTCAGGACAAATCTCTGGAATCTTGAACTTGCGTCCACAGTAGTGGCATATCGCAGCGTTATCTCTTTTATGATAGGTAAGCGTAATATCACAATCTGGGCACATCATTCTGTAACCACACTCAGGACATAGTACTTGTGTAGAGAAGCCTCTCCTATTAAGGAACAATATTACCTGATCGCCATTGTTTACAGTTTGTTCTATCGATGCTAGCAGCTTTCTGCTGATAACGCTTGAGTTTCCTGATCTTAGTTCATCCCTCATATCAACAATCTTAACTTCAGGCATAATGCTTTTACCAATTCTGTTTTTCATCTCAATAAGCTGATAAATGCCGTCCATGGCACGGTTATAGGAAACTATGCTTGGAGTAGCACTCCCTAAAACCAATGTTGCATTGTGATACTTTGCTCTTCTAAAAGCAACATCTACTGTCTCAAATTTAGGATTATGATCAGACTTGTACGTAGATTCATGCTCTTCGTCAATTATAATTACACCTATATCTGAAGCTGGAGCAAAAACTGCAGTTCTCGCCCCTACAACAATCTTTGCTTCACCGGATTTTATCCGCATCCATTCAGCGAGACGTTCACTAGTCTTAAGCTTACTATGCATTATGGCAACTTTATCCTTACCAAAACGCTTTGAAAAACGATCGGCAATCTGTGATGATAGTGCGATTTCTGGGACTAGTATAATCGCTGTCTTCCCCTTAGCTATGGCATTTTTTGCAGCTCTAATATAAACTTCCGTCTTGCCTGAATTCGTCACACCATGGATAAGAAACGATTTACCAAGTTCATTATCAATCGAATTACATATGTCTAAGGCTGCGTACTTCTGTTCTTCAGATAAAGTTGGTTCATCCTCAAGCTTTGTTTCATGATATTCCTTAATATGATGGGGAATACGCTTACCTGTAACATCAAACATTCTAATAGCATCAATATACTTAACACCATATCTAGATCTCATCCAGATAGCAGTATCAATAATCTCTGGTGTAAGAGACCTATCTTTATCAATACTAATTATTTCTTTAACCTTATCTGTCTCAATGCCTGGTGTAGTATCGATTGACACCACGTATCCTTCAGCACCTTTTGGTTTTCTAGCTAGAGGTATACTAACTTTGTCTCCCACATTAATATCATCAGGAGCCAAATAAGTAAAAAAAGAATCCATATATTCACTTTTATTATCAATTACGACATCGACATATTTCATGAACATGAATCCTTTCTTTATAAGATTTTAAATTATTGAACCATAATTGATCCTATAGTAAAAATATATTGTCCTCCGCACAAGCTTCAATCATATCATCTGGCCATACTGAAGCCTGCACTTCACCGATATGAGCCTTTTGAAGAAAGAACATACATATTCTACTCTGACCAATTCCACCACCAATAGACAAAGGAACATCGTTATTTAGAACACTCTGATGGAACGACTGGCTAAGCCTATCTTCTTTGCCATCAATTTTGCACTGACGCTCCATGGCCTCCTTATCAACACGAATTCCCATTGATGAAAGTTCTAGAGCATCATCGAGGACATCATTCCAAACTATAATATCCCCGTTCAACTCCCAATCATCATAGTCTGGAGCTCGTCCGTCATGCTTCTTGCCAGATGCGAGGACGCCACCAATTTTCTTGATAAATACAGCACCAAACTCCTTAGCTGCGAGTTTCTCACGCTCTTTTGGGGTGTTTTTCGGGTACTTATCTTCAAGCTCCTGTGTGGTTACGAATGTAATTTCATTTGGTAACTCAATCTGAATATCTCTATATAGGCGATTAACATAATCACCTAGATTCTTCATCGCATTGTAAATTGTTATAACTGTCTCTTCTAGAAATTCATCGGTTCGCTGATCTTTAGTTATTACTTTCTCCCAATCCCACTGATCGACGTAGATGGAATGTATGTTATCAAGCTCCTCATCTCTTCTGATTGCATTCATATCGGTATATATACCGTGACCAGGCTCTACTTCATATTTAGCGAGCGCCATTCTTTTCCACTTAGCAAGTGATTGAACAACCTCTACCTGTTTCTCATCAATATCCTTAATTGTAAAATTTACTCTGCGCTCATATCCATTAAGATTGTCATTGAGTCCAGTCTCTGGAAATACAAATAAAGGCGCTGACACTCTGCGAAGCTGTAGACCATATGCTAGCTCTTGCTGAAAATAATCTTTAATCTTCTTAATCGCCCTCTGTGTCTCAACGTGATCAATAATAGGTCTATAATCTTTCGGTAGTACTAATTTCCCCATATCCTAAAACCTTTCTATATAAAATTTATTTATTAATATTGTTAAACAGAAATATAGTTATCTGCTTTTCATCATAGCTCGTGCGTACTCACAGCCGCAAAATTTCTGCCTGTATAAACCGTATTTCTTCGAAAGCTCAATGCTTCTCCCAAAACCATTTTTCTTCTTAAAGTCCACATCCAAAAATTTGATATTATTAGATGCGCCAATACTCTCTCCAATTCTAAGTATAGAAGCATAGTCCTTGTGAGGGCTAACGGCCATTGCAGTTGCAAAATAATCCATTCCGAGGCCACTCGCAATACGTCCTGTCTCTTCCAACCTAAGCTCAAAACACACATCACATCGCTTTCCACCTTCCGGTTCATGACAGAGTGGTTGTGCTACTTTGATAAATTCTTCGACTTTATATTCACCTTCAATGTAATTAACATGCGTCCTTTCTTTGAACTCATCATTAAAAGCATCGATAAACTTTATCAGATTATCCCTGCGTAAAAGATATTCTTCCTGATCTGTAATGTTTGGATTATAATAAAAAACAGTAACATCATAGTCAAAAGCAAGCCGTTCGACGCAAGAAGTCGAACATGGACCACAGCATGCATGCAGAAGTATTCTTGGCTTCCTATTAGTTAAGTCAGTATGCATGTATACAGGCAAAACTTTATTTTGAAATTCATTCGTACGAAAACCCACATATGTGTCACATTTTTCTTTCATTAGATGTACCTCTGAATTTTAAAATTATCTATTTATTATACAAAATATTGTCGCTTTTTTCTATAGCAACAATAACAATATCAATATTTAGGAGTTATTTCACCAATATAATTTCAGCGAGGTTTATGTTTGAAATTTACTGATAGTCAAAGATTTTATTCAATAAACACTTACCTAAAGGGACGATTCGGCAAGAAGATGGCAAAGCTTTCAATCGAAGCTGGCTTTACATGTCCAAATCGCGATGGGAAAGTTAGTTATGGTGGTTGCAAGTTCTGCTCATCTGGTGGCTCGGGAGAACTCGCATCAGATATATCAGGGCAGATTCGTTTGCTAAGCGATAAATGGCCAAATGCCGGCCACTTAGCTTATTTTCAAAGCCACACAAACACTTATGCTTCTGTTAATGTTCTTAGGAGCAAATATTATGCCGCCCTATCTCATCCTGAAATTGAAGGAATAGTAATTGCGACTAGACCTGACTGTCTCGATGATAAAATTTTAGATTTACTTGCAGAAATAAATGAAAATCATTTTATGTGGATAGAACTAGGACTTCAAACCATACACGAAAAGACGCTTAATAGTATGAATATTGGTTATCACCTAACAGATTATGATAAGGCAATCTATGAACTGTCAAAACGAAAAATCAAAACTGTGACACATTTGATACTAGGACTCCCTGGTGAAACTGAACGTGATATGTTTGAATCACTTCATCATGTAACAAATAGTGGTATATTTGGCATCAAACTTCACCTGATGAATATAGTTAGTACATCTCCACTTTATAGGGAAATGCCAGAATATGTTTCATTTGATAGTCTAGAAAGCTATGTTGATCTAGTAGTAAGGATGATTGAAGAAATACCTCCAGATATAACTATTCATCGTTTGACTGGTGATGTACCTAGAAAGCTTTTAATCAGCCCAGAGTGGAGTTATAAAAAAAGAACGATTCTAAATGCAATTAATAGAGAGCTTCGCATACGTGATACTTTTCAAGGTGCAAAACTAAATAAATAGATATCTTCAAAATTATCTCGATATATTAAGCGGATATTACCTGTTTTAGTAATATCCGCTCTGCTATTATTTAAAATCGATAAATACACAAACTAGTGTGGCAATGCTGTTGATGCCGGCATATTGGTATATACAGGAATTACAAACACTAGTGATTCATTTGTAATTCCGTAAGCACTGTAGCTATTCTTTGTTGAAATAGATTCAGTGTAGCAAGCTGATATATTTGTCATATACTGGTGTGTTCCAACTTTAGCAGCGCCATTTGCAACGTTAAATCGTTGGAAATAAACGGAGTTTTGACCCTGCTTGATATATCCGCTAGCGATAAACTTGGCTCCTCCAAATACTGCTTTCTGTTTAGTATCCCATCCTTGCTTCTTAGCATATTCGAGTCCTCTCATAACAGGATTTGCATTAGAATAAGCACCAATATTATATGGGTTATATGCATACTTACCATCAGGGAATATATACCCTGAAATTGCAATACTTCCTCCGCCAGTTTCTTGGCGAGCTCTTGCAGCAAGTGCAATTGGACTCATACCATTTTCCTTACCTGCACTCACAAACCAGCTAGCCATAAAACCATTCCTCTCAAGCGCAGTCCCTGATATTATTTTAGAAACAGCAGCTTGAGACTGGTATGATTGATACGACAAATCTTCAAACATGTAAATGTTATTTTCATTAATGAAATTACGAGGATCCATATAGTAACCAACTACTTGTGAACTAGCATTGAACCACGTTGATCCATCCTTTGGTATATAAGTTCCTGATGCAGTAAATCTACCAACTCCCTTCAGGGACTCTATACCTCCAGCAGGAGCTTCAACAGATTGTGCATCACTTGCTGGAGTCGCTTCCTTACCATCATACTTCTGATCTGATACAGTTATCCAATTTGCTGCTGCGTAGTATGTTTTTCCCTTATACTGAACTCTATACCAGTTGTAGTTACCAGAATTTATAGCTCCTGTGATGACTACATCTGTGTTCTTCGGAAAAGTTCCTACAGGCTTATTTGTAATATCGTATGACGATCTATAGTTTAAGTAATCATGGACCTTGCCACTTACACTTGCTTCTCCATCCTTAACTTTTCCCGAAGATGTAACATAACTTGAAGGAATATAATACACTTTTCCACTTACAGCTATCTTATACCAATTACTGTTATCAATATTCTTTACGCTGTTTATAATCGTTACGTTCTGTCCGGAGGTTAAAGTTCCAGCCTCTTTAAAGATATCAGATGGTCCCATTCTGTATGAAGCGCTTTGATTTAGAGTTCCGAAAACTACATCAGTATTTGTTGTTGATGATGTTGATGTCGTCTGCTTAGTATTTGAACTTGGAGCTATGGAATCATCAACTTTCACAAACTTGCTACATATGTATCCAAATCCGTTTCCCTGTTTTATCTTATACCAAACAACACCATCTGACGCTTTTGCTGTCAAAACAATTGAAACCTTATCTCCGGTATTTGCCCCGCCAATTCTTCCATAACCGGTTCCTGCACCTTTTCTTATGTTCGTATAACCACCTTTTACAGTACCATTAATCTCATGTGAATAATTTTCGTTAGTTACACTGCCCTGTATATATCCAGTCTGTCCAGAAGCGGTTCTAATGTGAACAAATTTTGCATCATCGCTTCCATTATTAGCATTAAATACTTCATCTAACAATGAAATATCAGTATTAGCACTTGCTGAGCCAACTGAACCAGATGAAATACTTGCGCCACTATACAAAGGTCTACTCTGATCCTTAGCCTTGAAGCTATAAGGATTGATATCTCGATATGATAATGGATAAGCACCATTAATGAGAGACACTCCGTCACGACTCTGCTTTGATAATGCAGTATTCCAATCAACTCCTGTTTCCTTAGCGATAAATTTCCAATTTGGATGAGAAGCATGAAGCTTTCTTAAATGGACTTTATAATCCTCAGGAAAAGATGCAATTGATTTTTCAAAATCAGTTTGTGTTTGATCAACATTTGAATTTACACTGCTGCTTGTATTACCACTATCATTGTTGTTCGTGTTACCAGGATTGTTTACAGTGTTTGAATTATCGGGTGATGATGTGCCATTACTAGGCGATGCATTATTATCTGATGGATTCATATCAGGATTTGGCTCTGGATTAGTTGTTATCGTACCAGCATTATCAGAAGTACCACCGCTGTTATTCGAGAAAATACTTCCAGTAATATCTACCCAAGTAGCACAGACATAATTATAGCCACCATTATATTTAATCATATACCAGTCAACATTTGACTTATTAGCCTTAGCTTTTAAAAGGACTGTAAGATTTACATTTTTTCCAAATGTAGTAACACTAGCAAATCTAGTCCCGGCACCAAGTCTGCTGTTTAAAGTCGAAGATGTTCTACCCGCAACTGCAGAATATTCCACCCTATTAATCAAATCAGATCTAATATAACCTGACTTTCCGCCATAATTTACATGATACCATTTATCCCTAGCAGCTGCATTTGAATTTGACGAAAAAACAACCTCTGTTATTGTAACCTTCTTATTATTAGAAATAGACGTCACTTTTTTAGAAAATACGGAAGTACCCGCCCTAACGTTTACTCCTGATTTTGAATTGATGTAACCTGTCGCATTCTGAACTGATTGTGCATTAGCAGCCTCAGCAAAACCCAACATTAGCAGAATTATGAAAACAAGAACTGCAAATATTGATTTAAGTTTTATAGCTATAATATTATTCATTAGTCCCTCTTTCTTAATAAATAATTTTCTAATTTCTTAGTAGCAAAATATAACTAATATTTATATATTTTAACAAATAGGAAAATTAATTTAAATAAAATAATCGTTATAAGTATTGAAATTTCAATATAAAAGAGGGAATTAATTGCTTAAAAGTAAAAAATAATATAAATACCACAATATATAAAGATAGTTAAATAGAATAAAGCAATATATAGATATAAAAAAAGAAGCATCTCTGCTTCTTTAATGGTGCCCAGACTCGGAATCGAACCAAGGACACAGGGATTTTCAGTCCCTTGCTCTACCAACTGAGCTATCTGGGCAAATAAACTAAATAAATAATGGTGGGCCATCGGGGACTTGAACCCAGGACCTGCCGGTTATGAGCCGGACGCTCTGACCAACTGAGCTAATGGCCCTAAAGTGGTCGGGGTGGCAGGATTTGAACCCGCGGCCCACTGGTCCCAAACCAGTTGCGCTACCAAGCTGCGCTACACCCCGGCGCATATGATTTTAACACTCAAGGACTTATTTGTAAACATTAATATATTCAGTTTAATAATGGTCGGGGTGGCAGGATTTGAACCCGCGGCCCACTGGTCCCAAACCAGTTGCGCTACCAAGCTGCGCTACACCCCGAAAATCTTGGCAGGGGCAGAAGGACTCGAACCCTCGGCACGTGGTTTTGGAGACCACTGCTCTACCAACTGAGCTATACCCCTATGGTATATAAATATGGCGGAGAAGATGGGATTCGAACCCATGCGGCCCTAATACGAACCCTAACGGTTTAGCAAACCGTCCTCTTCAGCCTCTTGAGTACTTCTCCAAAAGCTATAACTAAATGATTCTTGGCGGAGAGGGTGGGATTCGAACCCACGGTCCCTTTCAGAATCACTGGTTTTCAAGACCAGCTCCTTAAACCACTCGGACACCTCTCCGGATGTTGATAAAAATTGGTGACCCATCGGAGATTCGAACTCCGGACACCTTGATTAAAAGTCAAGTGCTCTACCACCTGAGCTAATGGGTCACAATGGCTGGGGTAGCGGGACTCGAACCTGCGAAATCACGGAGTCAAAGTCCGTTGCCTTAACCACTTGGCTATACCCCAAAAGCATGACTTCTAGTTCGTCTACTTAACCAAACAAAATCTAAAAATGGTGAGCCCACAGGGATTCGAACCCCGGACACACGGCTTAGAAGGCCGTTGCTCTATCCAACTGAGCTATGGACCCTTAAAAAAAATGGAGCGGATGATGAGAATCGAACTCACGCTATCAGCTTGGAAGGCTGAAGTTCTACCATTGAACTACATCCGCAAAATGGAGCGGAAGACGAGATTCGAACTCGCGACCCTCGCCTTGGCAAGGCGATGCTCTACCCCTGAGCCACTTCCGCATATTTATTGGTCGAGGGAGATGGATTCGAACCATCGAAAGCACAGCTAACGGATTTACAGTCCGCCCCCTTTGGCCACTCGGGAATCCCTCGAAATATTGGAGCTGATGGAGGGAATCGAACCCCCAACCTGCTGATTACAAATCAGCTGCTCTACCGTTGAGCCACATCAGCATAACCGTTAAAATTGGCGACCGGGAACGGGCTCGAACCGTCGACCTCCAGCGTGACAGGCTGGCATTCTAACCAACTGAACTACCCGGCCAAAATATGGTGGACGCTATAGGGCTCGAACCTATGACCCCCTGCTTGTAAGGCAGATGCTCTCCCAGCTGAGCTAAGCGTCCAAAGATATTTGTCGCACTAGATTATTTAACCTTAAGCGTCAATTTCGTGCTGCAGTCTTCACTCAACTGCGTTATTCATACTAACACAGCATCTAATCACTGTCAATCAGAAATTTATTTTTTCTTGATTTCTCTTTCAACAGCTTGCATTTACCTGCGGTAACCTCTGTTATTGTATCGATTATTGATTGCTTTTGATCAATATCTCCACTAACATCCAGTGTGATTTTATCAGTGTACTCTATTTTTGCAATCTTGAAAACCCCTGTTTTTGAAATGTTTTCAATTTGTGTCAAATGCGAATATGAAATTTCATATGTTAAAACTATAGCTTCCCTTACTTCAGAAAGCAATGCTTTATCTATCGCAAGTCTCGCAGAAGTCGAATATGCCCGCACGAGGCCCCCAGTACCAAGCTTTATTCCACCAAAATAGCGAGTCACGACAATAGCCAGGTTAGTTAGCCCTCTTTCAACAATCATGCGAAGAATCGGTGCGCCAGCAGTCCCCTGTGGCTCACCATCTTCACTAGACCATTGTATCTCTTGTTTATCTCCTACTACCATAACCGGCACATTGTGTGTAGCATCCTTATATTCACTCTTAATTGACGAGATAAACGCTTTCGCCTCATCACATGAGTCCACCGGCGAAATATGTGCTATAAAACGAGATTTTTGGGTTATATATTCAGCTTTAGCTTCTTGGTATACAGTGTCATAGAGCTTCATTTACAAAATGTACTTGTCAACATCTACTTCCTTGACAGTCTCCTTGAATTTATTTTTTACAAACTCTCTATCAATCACTATCTTTTCAACAGAATTATCTGGAAGCATAAATGATATATCCTCAAGTAATTTTTCAAGAATCGTATATAATCTTCTTGCTCCAATATTTTCAGTCTGCTCATTCATAAGATATGCCATTTCAGCAATTTCATCCGTTGAGTCATCTGTAAACTCAACATTTACTCCTTCAGTTTCGAGTAATGCTTTTTGTTGTTTTGTTACAGCATTTTCTGTAGCAGTAAGAATCTTTTTAAAATCCGCTTTATCGAGATTCTTTAGCTCAACATTTATCGGAAATCTTCCCTGCAGCTCCGGAATTAAATCAGAAGGTTTAGAAACATGAAATGCTCCAGCTCCAATAAATAACATGTGATCAGTTTTTACTGGACCATGTTTTGTATTAACTACACTCCCTTCAACAATCGGAAGAATATCTCGTTGTACACCTTCACGGGAAACATCCGCACCTGAAGCCATCGAACTTCTAGAAGCAATTTTGTCTATCTCATCAATGAAAATAATACCGTTCTGCTCAGCGTTTTCGATAGCATCATCAATAACTTGATCCATATCTATCAAATTTTGTGCCTCTTGCTCCCTTAAGATTTTTCTTGCTTCCCTAACCGTAACTTTTTTGTGCTTGGTCTTTTTAGGCATCATATCTCCAAATATATTGCCTATCGCTATGCCAATTCCTTCATTTTGCATATCTAACTGATTAGTATTTACAGAGTCCTCAACTTCTATATCTATAAGTTGATCCTCTAGTTTGCCTTCTCTTAAATGAATTTTAACTTGTTCTTTAGCCATAGCAACGTCTTCTGGAACACTTTGCTTTTCCAAATTCTGCTGCTCTTCATACTGCTTCTTTTGACTTGGATAGTTGGAATTGTTAAGGAAAAAGTCAAACGGATTAGGTCCATTAACATTCTTGACATTATCTGATGACGCCCCTGGAACAAGAGCATCAATAATCTTTTCCTCAACAAGTTCATCAGCAATTCCATATTTCTCATTTATACGTTGCTGTTTAGTAATCCTGACAGAGGCCTCAACTAGATCTCTAACCATCGAATCAACATCACGTCCAACATAGCCCACCTCAGTAAACTTGGTGGCTTCAACCTTTACAAAAGGTGCTTCCATAATTTTAGCAAGTCTTCTTGCAATTTCAGTTTTTCCAACTCCAGTAGGTCCCATCATGAGAATGTTTTTAGGAGTGATTTCTTCTCTCATGTCTTCGCTTAGTAGACTGCGCCTATATCTATTTCTGAGAGCAATTGCTACTGATTTTTTTGCTTCATCCTGTCCAATTATATATTTATCAAGCTCAGCCACTATCTGTTTAGGAGTCATCGTTTTAATATTATTTTTCATTATTTACCTCCTATAATTTCTCAACAGAAATATTGTCATTTGTATATACGCAAATAGAAGATGCAATTTCTAGTGACTTGCGAACAATACTTTCAGCATCTAATTCAGTATTATCAAATAGAGCGGAAGCAGCAGAATACGCATAATTACCGCCAGAACCAATAGCAACGACATTTTTATCAGGTTCAATAACTTCCCCGTTTCCTGATATAACTAGTAAATCTTCCTCGTTAACTACTATCATCAAAGCTTCAAGACTACGCGTTGCTTTATCGCTTCTCCAAAATTGAGCTAAATCAACAGCTGCACGCTTTAAATTTCCATCATGCTCCTGTAACTTGTTCTCAAACTTATCGGTTAGTGAAAAGGCATCAGCCACGGAACCTGCGAATCCAGTTAGGACTTTTCCTTTAAAGATTTTCTTAACCTTCTTGGCACCGTTCTTCATGATGGTAGTTTCCCCCATCGTAACCTGCCCATCGCCACCAATACAAATATCTCCATCAGGCCTTTTAACTGCACAAATAGTTGTCGCATGAAATTGAACCATTATCTACCTCCAAATTATAATAAACCTTTACTTTTTCTCTGGTTTTACATAACTACAATTTTCGTTAGAGCATTTAATTTTAGCTTTTTTCCCTTTGCCTTCAAGAAGCATTGATCCGCATTTAGGACACAGTTCTCCAGTTGGCTTATCCCAAAATGAAACTTCACAATTTGGATAACCACTACACCCGTAGAATATTTTGCCACCGCGTCTGGTCCTCTTTTCAATAATTGGTTTGCCACATTTTGGACAATTTACCCCAATTTCCTTTAAAATTGGTTTTGTGTTTTTGCATTCAGGATATCCGGTGCAGGCTAAGAATTTACCAAATCGGCTTTCTTTAATCGCCATAGGTTTCCCACATAATTCACAAACTTCATCACTTAGAACTACTTCCTGTTCAATCTTCTCTACTTCATTTTGAGCAACTTCTAACTCTTTGCTAAATGGTCCATAAAAATCCTCTATTACATGCTTCCAAGCTTCTTTTTTTAGTTCGACTTGGTCTAGTTGATTCTCTAATTCACCCGTAAATTCGACATCTACGATATCTCCGAAATACTCTGAAAGAATACCCGTAACATCAAAGCCCAGTTGTGTTGGTACTAGATTTTTCTTTTCTCTAGTAACATAGCGTCTGCCCGTAAGCGTTGTTATAATGGCTGAATATGTACTAGGTCTTCCTATATTCTTTTCTTCCATCTCTTTAACAAGACCAGCCTCCGTATATCTAGCAGGTGGTTGTGTAAATTTCTGTTCTTTAATAAGCTCTATACAATTAAGTTCATCACCTTTTTTGAGTTCTGGTACATACGAATCCTTATCGCTTGCAATTGGATATACCCTTCTCCAGCCATCAAAAACTAATCTTGATCCAGATGTTCTAAATTCATATCCATTATTATCTATGGTTACGGTTACTGTATCAAACTCTGCAGCTGACATCTGTGATGCAACAAATCGATTCCAAACAAGTGTATATAGCTTAAATTGATCTGAAGTCAATGAGTCACGAATTGCCTCCGGTTCAAGGTTTATATCTGTTGGCCTAATTGCTTCATGTGCATCCTGTATGTCTTTATTCTTGTTTGAAAATGAGTTATTGGAACAGTATTCCTTACCAAATTTATTAGCTATAAATTCCGATGCAGCTTCTTTTGCAGCAGATGATATTCTAACGGAATCAGTACGTAAATAAGTAATTAAACCTCTCGTTCCAATTCCTTTTACGTCAATCCCTTCGTAAAGCTGCTGGGCAATTTGCATAGTCTTCTTAGTCTGGAAATTCAACTTTATAGAAGCATCCTGCTGTAGACTACTAGTAGTAAATGGCGCATAAGGTTTTGGCTTTCTCTTACCTGTCTTTACACTCTCTACTACAAATCTTCCTGCACTTAGCTGCTTCTCAATAGCATCAGCTTCTTCAGCTTTAGTAATGCGAATATCTTCTCCATTGTATTTACTGAGCGATGCATTGAAATTATCTCCATAATCAGCCGTTATAGTCCAATACTCTTCAGGTACAAAAGATTTTATTTCATTCTCTCTATCGCAAATCATCTTGAGAGCTGCTGACTGCACTCTACCAGCAGAGAGACCACGCCTTACCTTCTGCCATAGAAGCGGACTAATCTGATATCCAACTAATCTATCTAACACTCTCCTGGCTTGCTGAGCATCTACTAATCCCATATCAATTGACCTAGGATGCTTAATAGCTTCTTTTACGGCTTCTTTATTTATTTCATTAAAAACTATCCTGCATTCACTTTTTGGATCGATATCAAGCAAATATGCTAAATGCCATGATATAGCCTCTCCCTCACGGTCTGGGTCAGTTGCTAAAAGAACACGTGACGCAGACGCTGCCGCTTTCTTAAGTTCCTTAATCTTGTCACCCTTGCCTCTTATATTTATGTATCCAGGTTCAAATTGATTTTCTATATCTATCCCTAGTCTGCTCTTAGGTAAATCTCTTACATGTCCTACCGAAGCGAGCACATTATAAGAAGGACCTAAGTATTTTCCAATAACTTTAGCTTTTGAAGGCGACTCAACAATTAATAGTGTGCGCTTCCTAGCAATTTTCTTGGATTTCGTTGTTTTTTTATTCTTGGTTGACGTTTTAGTTTTTGTACTAGGCATCAATTAACCCCTTAACAATTAATTTATAAATATAACTTCTCTATAATATTAGAGTTCATCATAAACCTTGGGATTTTATTTTGCAAGAAATACTTTGCCACCGTAGGTTGTAATGACCCCCTTAATCTCGAGCACTGTAAGTATAGCACTGACTTTTCCAGCGTTTTTGTTGAGATTGTGTGCAATGCTATCAATAGTACAACATGTGGATTTCTGAATCTCCTTATAAATCTCTAGTTCATCATTTCCTAGATCCATCTCAATATCTTGAGGAGTATATTCTACTCCCTTGATTTCCGATGTTACATCACTGATACTAATCAACGGAATTGCACCATCTTTAATTAATTTATTTGTTCCAACACTAAACTGACTATTTATGTTCCCAGGCACAGAGTAGATGCTTTTTCCTTGTTCATTTGCAAAGTCAGCAGTTATTAGTGAGCCGCTGTTAAGACCAGCTTCCACAACTACTACAGCTTCAGATATTGCGCTTATAATCCTGTTCCTCTGAGGGAATGTATACTTAGCGCCTGGTGTACCAGGCTCATATTCAGATATAATTAATCCGCTAGAAGCTATTTTATTATATAGCCATGCATTTCTCACTGGATGAATTATATCGATTCCAGTACCGAGTACAGCTATGGCTTTCCCTCCCAGACTCACTGTTCCTTCATGCGCAAAACTATCAATTCCATATGCAAGACCTGAAACCACGGGAATATCAGCTTTAGCAAGTTCTTTACCTATCATTTGGGCTACAATTTTTCCATAAAGTGTATATTTCCTCGAACCAATTACTGCTACTGATTTGAGACCAAGAAGATTTAAGTCTCCTATACAATATAGACGTTCAGGTGGATTATTTATTATTCTTAGATTTTCTGGATAATAAGGTGAATTAAAATCAATTTCTTTAATTTCATTACTATATTTGTTATTCATATTTAATCTTTTCCTATATCATATTCACTACATCTATATCCTAGTGCTTCTGCTAAATGTTCAATACTAACTTTCCTCTCTTGCTCTATATCTGCAATGGTTCTCGCTACCTTAAGTGTGCGTATATAACTCCTCGGAGATAGTTTAAGCCTATCATATGCATTTTCTAAAAATTTATTTTCAAGATTACCAAGTAGACAAGCATCTCTAATTTTCTTATCACTAATATTTCCACATTTCTCGTCTCTACCTTCTAGTTTAGAGAACCTTACAGCATCACTTACCATCGAACTCATGGTTTCACTATCTAGCACCTTGTCTTTCCCAATTTTCTCAAATTTAAGGTCTTCATACCTTACCTCTTGCATGGTAAGTTGCAAATCTATCCTATCTAAAATTGGACCACTCATTCGTCTTCTGTACCTAGCAATCTCTTGTGCAGTACAAGTGCATTCATTTGATTCACTTCCAAAAAATCCACATGGGCAAGGGTTTGCCGCCATAATCACAAGTGCTCTACATGGAAATTCATATGTAATTCCTTGTCTAGATATTACGATTTTATGATCTTCTAACGGCTGCCGAAGTGCTTCTATTTGACCTGAATCAAACTCACAAAATTCATCGAGAAACAGCACTCCATTATGAGCTAAAGAAAGTTCTCCAGGCATCGGATATACCCCACCACCGAGAAGAGCTGCTCTAGATATAGTGTGATGCGGGGCTCTAAAAGGTCTATTTATCAAGTTATTACTGCCCTTATTAAGATGCCCTGCCACGGAGTGTATTATTGTAGTTTCTAGCAGTTCACTATTTGTAATCGGTGTTAATATTGTAGGCATCCGCTTTGCAAGCATAGTTTTACCACACCCGGGAGGTCCAATCATAAGTAGTGGATGCTTACCAGCAGCGGCGACAACAAGTGCTCTTTTTGCATATTCTTGCCCTTTTATGTCTGAATAATCACATTCTTCTATTCTCTCACTAGAGTAATTTGCAATTGGAAAAGTGTCTCCCTCACTAAGTTCGTTATTAATAGCAACTATTGCTTCTTCAAGTTTCTTAACCCCTATAACAGAAATGCCTTCTACCATCGATGCTTCCTTAACATTTCTTACAGGAAGAATAACCTTTTTTATGCCTGCTTCACGAAAGGCTATTATCAAAGGTAAAACCCCATCTATTGGCATAATCCTCCCCGATAGAGATAGCTCTCCAATGACCGCATATGCTTTCGCTTTCCTACTATTTACTACTAGAGTACTCGAGAGTACACCGATTGCAATCGGGAGATCTAGATGACTTCCATTTTTATTAAGACTTGCTGGTGATAAATTGACAGTTATATGGCCATGAGGAAAATCATAACCTGAATGTATTATTGCTGAGCGAATCCTTTCCCTCGATTCTATAACTGATTTTGAAGCTAAACCAACAATATTGAAATTAGGAAGACCATTGCCTATACATGTCTCAATGTTTACCTTCTGACCTTCGATTCCTTTAATAACTCCACTTGTAATCGTTGATAGCATATTCACCTCTAAAAACAATTCTTACTAACTTTGCATTCAATTTCGACTACGTCAAATCGAGCATTATAATCGCTAAAATCTGCGTGTTTACGCAAGAAATGACCGGCTACGTTTTTGATGTGACGGATTTTATTGGTTGATATTGCCTCTGCTGGATAACCATATTTATCGCTCGTCCTCGTTTTAACTTCAATAAAGCTAAGTACATTTTCCCTCGTATCCATAGCGATAATATCTATCTCTCCTAATTTACATGTATAGTTTCTTGCAATCACCTCATATCCTTGCTGTTCAAGTATATCTGCGGCCATCTTTTCGCCTAGACTACCTATTATCTTGTTGTACTTCATACATCCTCCGTTTCAATAATTAATAGATGCAATTTCTAATTGTTATGGAAACTCTTTTTATCACGAAATAGATAAGCATTCATTATGATTGCAAAAAAAATGCATACAGGACTGCAAATAGTGAATTTACAGTTCGTATGCATTGCTTTTTTATTTTGATTTGATTTTACACTTCTTCGCCAAAGCAGAACTTTAATATGGCTTTACCGACGCCTCCGTTTACATTTGTATCCGTTATGTAATCGGCATTCTCCTTAACGATATCCCATGCATTTTCCATAGCAACTCCAATTTCCGCTAACTGCAACATCGGAATATCATTCGCAGCATCACCACAGCACATAAGCTCAGATCTGTCTATCGAGAGTATTTTCATAAGTTCAGACAACGCTTTGCTTTTGCTAGAGCCGAGTCCACCGATTTCAATATTATTTGGCACAGATGACGTTACATTAGCATCATCATATTTGCTTACTATCTTTCGAATATCCTCAAGCTTATTCATATCTTCAAAAAAGATATTTATATTCTCAATCTCTGTGCAGTTATCAAGCATAAATCCAAATATATCGTCTAGTGGATTTCTCGTCCTAAGAACATACTCGCGCCTTCTGTGAATGCTTCCATTAACATCAATATCATGATAGAGAGCTGAATCTATATATGCTCTTCCATCGTGAAAAGCCTCGAGATATAGATTGCGTTCTCTTGCAAGATCCACTACTCTCCCGATTACATCTGGATCTATAAAACTGGAATACACATCATGTCCCTGCTTTAAATCGCGAACATGAGCCCCATTTGAAGAAATTATATATCTTAGCCCTGATATATTCATAATATCTTCTGGAACTGCTGAAATGACGCGCCCTGTCGTCACAACAACATTGATACCCGCATCAATTGCGCGCTCAATAGCAATCTTGTTGATTGGGGGTAGTTTACCGTTAATTCCAAGAGTTGTTCCATCTAAATCTAATCCAATAATCTTAATACTCATTTATACCTCATAATGCACTTTTTTGTTGATTTTTCAATCAAAAAACGATAACTCAATTGCAAATAATGTGTGTTTGAATTATAATTCACTATTGAGCTATTAATGAAATACATTATATATTGATCACGCTCGTTAATCTATATTTTATTTTATGACAGGATGGCGAAATGAAAATTGCGATAATTGGAGCCGGAAAGCTTGGAATCAGAATTACTGAAGCCCTGCTTGATGGAGATTATGATGTTACAGTTGTAGATAACAATGAAAAAAAATTAGATATACTAGCCCAGCAGTTTGACGTTTTCACTGTTCTTGGTGATGCGAAGACTATCGAAACACTCAATAAGATTGACGTAAAATCTTTCGATTTTCTCATCGCCACAACGACATCTGATGATACAAATATCTTAGCTGCTTCGTTTGCAAAGATTCTCGGCTGCAAACGCGTAATTGCAAGAGTTAGAGAGCCGGAACATATGAATCAGTTGGACTTTCTTAGAGAGCACTATAATATTGATATGCTCATTAATCCTGACCTCCTGATTACTTCTGAAATCTATCGATATCTGGTTGAGAAATACACTCTTAGCAATGGTATTTTTACTTCGAGAAGTATCGCACTTATTGAATTTGATGCTGATAAGAAACCTCAGCTTATCGGTAAATCGCTAGTTGAATTTCGAACTATTATGCCAGATATGCTAATGGTAGGTATTTCTCGCAAAGGGAAAATGATAATTCCGCATGGAAATTCGGTTATAGAAGCACACGACCTCCTATATCTTATAGGCGAGAAGGAAAATGTATTTGATTTAGCTAGTCGTGTACACACTAAAATGAAGCATTCTGCAGTACAGAAGGTTATGATTATCGGTGGCGGAAAAACCGGGTATTACCTTGCTTCTAGGCTATCTGAATACGGCGTGTTCGTAAAGATAATCGAAAAAGATAAAGCTCGTTGTCACTATTTGGCGAATAAGCTTGAAAATGTAATGGTTCTTAATGGTGATGGATCTAATGTTGGTCTCTTAACTGAAGAGGATATGGATGAAATGGATGCTTTTGTAACGGCGACAGGTTATGATGAAGAGAACCTCCTTCTTGCTCTTATGGCCAAGACGCATGGTATAGAAGATGTAATTTCTAAGGTTAGCCATGACAGCTATACAGATTTAATTTCAAAGCTCGGTATAGATGTAGTTCTTAACCCACTTGATATCAGTTGTTCAACTATTCTTAGGCTCATACGCGGGGCAAAAAAAGTTATATCATCTGTTCTTTTACAGGGTCAGGCTGAACTCATGGAGGTTTATGCGCAGGAAGGCATGGGCATGATTAATATTCCTCTTAAAAACATGAAACTGCCTGATTATATAATCATCGCTGCCATCCACCGCGGAATGGACACAATAATTCCTGATGGAAATACAAAAATCAAACCTGGAGATCGAGTTACAATCGTCTGCATGATCTCCAACATCGGATATGTAGAGAAACTATTTAAGCCAAATATAAGACTTAGTATTTTAAAGTAAGTGCCATGTATAAACGAGTTATTAATATAATCGGAAAACTGCAATTTATTATCGGAGGTAGCATGATGCTACCTCTATTTGTCGCGGTGATTTACAAAGAATATAACTCAGTAGTTGCTTTTACTATAGCATGCGCAATTTCTTTCGGGTTAGGCATAATTACAACGAGCATTTTAGGAAGATCTAGCTCTACTGAAGCGCTTCGCTACACAGATAGCTATTTTATCGTTTCATTTGCGTGGATTATGTCCTCTGTTTTGGCTGCGATACCATTCGTAATACAAGGGTCTATTCCAAATGTTATAGACGCTTTTTTTGAGATGTGTTCTGGCTTTTCAACCACTGGAGCAACTATTCTTACAGATGTTGAGGCCCTGCCAAAATCAATGTTACTATGGCGCTCAGAGACCCAATGGCTTGGAGGAATGGGAATTGTCGTTTTAATGGTTGCACTAGTTCCTAACCTAGGAGTAAAGGCGCAAAACGTTGCAAGTGCAGAGACACCCGGTCCCACTGTAACGAAACTGACTTCTAGATTCTCCGATACTGCTAGAAGTCTTTATATCGCATACGTAATACTTACTGTTATTCTAATAGTTCTGCTGCTTTTGGGCGGTATGAGCATGTTTGATGCTGTTGCCCACTCTTTCTCAACTATGGCTACTGGTGGTTTTGGTGTTTATAATGATAGTGTAGCTCATTTCCATAGCTATTACATTACATGGGTTATTATAATATTCATGATTATAGCAGGTACTAACTTCAATCTTTTTTTTACAATGCTTGGAGGCAAAATTAAAACTGCTCTGGCTGATGAGGAATTGAGACTTTATGCTGGCATTTTGGCAATATCTACAACACTTATAACAATATCACTTCTCTTTCAAGGTGGATATAAGAATACATTTAAAGCAGTTACTGATGCGGCATTTCAAGTTGCAACGATGATATCCACTACTGGATATGCAACTACTGATTTTAATCTGTGGCCTGCATTTTGTAAGATGGTCTTGATATTAGTTATGTTTACAGGAGCAATGAGTTCATCAACAGCAGGTGGAATAAAAATCATCCGTGTATTGTCAGTATTTAAGATGTTTAAGCGTGAAGTTAGGGTTAGACTTCATGACAACATTATTGACGATGTTAAATATAACGGTACGAAAATCTCTGGTGAAGTTATGATGTACATGCTATCATTTGTCATTACATTTTTGATGACGCTAGGTATTGGAACTATGCTAGTTTCTCTCCGATCAAACGCTGATTTGGTCACTGATTTTACAGCTGTTTTATCTTGTATAAGTAACGTTGGTCCTGGATTAGCCCAAGTTGGTCCGATAGAAAACTTCCATTTCTATTCTGACTTTTCAACATTTGTACTTGCGTTAATAATGATAATTGGAAGACTCGAGCTTAGCACATTTCTGATCATGTTCTCTAGGCATTACTGGAATAGACATAGAGTTTAATGAGGATATCAGATGGTTAGTAAAGAAAAGAGATTTGTTCTTCATATGGTATTTGCATCCTTGATGATATTTGGAGCCTTCACGGTTCCAGCTGTTTTGTTATGCATAAGATATCAGGATTACAATGAACTAGCTCATATTGGTACTATATCTATATCAACATTCATTATAGGTTTTATAGGTCAGAAAGTGTTTTACTATGATATAAATCGTATGAACTCGAGAATATGCTTTATGACGACTATTTTTACGTGGCTCACTATGATTTTCATTACATCAATCCCTTTCTATCTGAGTAGCCTTAATTTATCGTATATAGATTCATTATATGAAGCCGTTGCTTCATGGACAACTACTGGTACTTCGGTTGTAAACTCAGATGTTATGCCAATTGGTCTTCAAATGCTACGCGCTTCGTGTAACTGGATGGGTGCACTCGGGATTATTGTTATTGCTTTAAACTTCTTACCGACATGGCAGTTTGTAGGAAGATCTCTTGTCATTACAGAAATAGCAGGTCCTGGATTTATGAAAATAAATACTACATTCAGAAAGACTTATCGCAGAGCTCTAGCAATATATATATCACTTACTGCAATACAATATGCACTATTAAGATTATCGGGTTTAAATAAAAGCGATTCTCTTATTACATCGTTGAGCAACATTAGTACAGCTGGCTTAATGAACCTTAACAATGGGAATATTATTAGTTATGGACTAGCTGTAAAGATAATAATTACAACTTTCGCTTTCATGAGTTCGCTCAACTTTTCTATTCTATTATTAGCAACTATGAGAAAATTTAGAGAGTTAACTGAAGGACCAGAATTAAAATTTCACTCTGGACGAATTTTGACAACTGCTATTTTCATTACGGGAATATTGTATATCACATATAACAGAAGTATTTCATCGCTAAAAGAATTCGGTAATGTTCTAATGCAAGTTAATTCTTATTTTACTACAGCAGGGTATCAAATTTCTGATACTAGCCGATGGCCAGGAGCAGCTTGTGCAATTATATTAGTGCAGATGTTTATCGGAGCATGCGCGATATCTTCTGGTGGTGGAATAAAAGCTGCAAGAACAATAATTGCCTTAAAAACGGCTTCTAGAACGCTTTATCACCATATTCACAAGAATGCTATTAGACCAATTAAATACGCAGGAACACCGCTTAAACTCAACACCCTTCTACGTTGTAACTTATACATTGTAATGTTTGTTGTAACGTATCTGTTTGGTGCTCTAATATTATCGATTAATCTTGATCTTAATACTGCACTAAGCACTTCGCTAGCGATGCTCACTAACACTGGTACTTATATTAATCAAACTGCAACGACTGGGATTCTTGATGACTACTCTGTAGTATCAAAGATAACTATGATGTTTCTAATGCTTGCTGGTAGGCTTGAAATTTATCCTTTTATCCTCATATTCTTTAAGAGCTTTTGGAAGAATGACAACGACTTCTTCTAATAAAATGCGGGGAATCAAAGTTTTTTAGAATCTAGATATTTTAGGGTCTGGTTTTAGGGGCCAGATTTGGTATTTGAAAAGCGAGGCAATTGTTATTCTTACCTCGCTTTTCACTTTCTCATAATATGTTTTGGGGAAAACATCTGAGAAAGAAATTCATATGAATATTATCACATCTTTATTATACATAGAAGACAATGACCTTGAGTTATTGTCTTGCGAAGTTCAAGGGTTAAAGAAAATAGTTACTGTTGGCAATGTGTCTACAACTCACTTTTGTCCAAATTGTTTTTACAAAATGCAAATATATTATTGTATCCATTTGCGTGTAGCGTTATTCATTGATACTATAATTTGTCTAATTTACTAGTTTTATATCTATTTTTAGATCTTCCTTCATAGTATTTTTTAATAGTTCTTCGGTCCATTTCATATAACCTTGCAAGCTCTGAAAAATTTGGTTTAATGTCGCTAATTTTTAATATTTTTAGTTGAGTTAATAGTACTGTATTCATGTGCATTTACCTCCACGAATACAGTATCATATGCCGTTCTTTTGTTTTGCTGATAGATAATTACTAGGTGTTGGCATATCCGTTCCATCAAGAACTGCTCCATCTGGTAAGTCAACAGCATCTATTTCTTTTGGCGTGAATGTTGGAATATCATTCATTAGTATTTCTACTTTTTTACCTTTTTCTATTTTTTCAGCAGCAGGCTGTGGTTTCCCTCCTGCTTCTACACGTCTTCCACCTCTGTATGTTCCATCTTTAGCGACGGTATCACCTCCTAATACTTAAATATAAAATCTCCCTTCAATAAACAATATTGTTTACTGTAGGGAGATTTTGGTTTAACTATGTTTGTCTAAAAATAGAAAAGATCCTCAAATTTCTTTTCTAAAGCAATGCAAAGTATCAAAGCTAATTTAGCAGTGGGGTTAAATTGACCAGTTTCAATTGAGCTGATTGTGTTTCTTGAAACACCCACCTCATCAGCTAACTGTTGTTGTGAATAGCCTTTTTCTTTTCTGACTTCTTTTAAATGATTTTTGAGAACTAGTTCATCATCCATAATCCATCACTACTTCAATGTTATAAGGCTAGCTACAAATAAGGCAATTCCTATAATCGCCATAAGTATCCCCACTAACAATTGCTTTCTTTCTTTTAGTTTTGTATACTTTACAAGTTCTTTCGTTGCTTCAATACTAAAATAAATACTTAGTATTCCATAATTAAAGGAATTGAAGAAAAAAGCTTCAATTCCAAATAGGATGGCAGCAACAGCTAATCCGATTTGGCTGGAAATTTCACCTGCTTTTTTAAAAATATCAACCATCATCTCATCGTGATATTTATACCCCTCACGACTTCTTGCTAAAACTTCATCTCTCTTCATATTCATTCTCCTTTATCCTTTTGCCAAGTTTACTTGGTATTAATATTGTATCATGCCAAGTTTTATTGTCAATAGGCTAGAATAAATATTTTACCTTTCGAATGATATTCTTTAATACCTCCTTTGAACCCGTTTTTTTGCGTGAGAGGGCGGCACCGTTCATTGGGACTCGCAAATAGATACAATTTCACGGTATAAATTGTTAATGCACCTCACTATCGTTTGAAAAAAAGAGATGGAATTTATCAATCTCCCATAGTTTTACATTCGATTTTTATCCTAGAGACATTGAATTCAAGCACCTTTTTATTGCTTGTGCAAAGTCATCAGGATTTTCCCATGCCATTGAGTGCCCAGCATTTGGAACAACTTCAACAAGAATACCATGCTCTGTTAATTTATCAAAATCTGCATCAGGCAATGATTTTTCTCCAAAAATAAAATATTTTGGAAATTCAAGTCTATATAAAAGTTCTCTCCATGATACTTTACCACCACTAACAGCATTAACAGATAATTCAAATGCGGCTTTTGGTAGCCAGCTTCTTAATGTGGCGGTCCACATTGTATTTCCTGATTTTTCATACTCTATAAGTTTCTTTTCAAAAGACTTATCTAAATCCATCTCATTAAAATTTGCAAATTCAAAACTTGCTGATCCAGGAGTGCTAGGTTCTAAGTTTGATTCACTAAGGATAAGAGCATTTACACGACTTTTTAACAAAGCAGACAATTCTATAGCTATTGCACCTCCTAAACTGTGACCAAATAAAATAATTTTTTCTAAATTAAGATCTTCAATAAATTCTTTTAAGTATTTAACATGTGAAGAAACTGTATATTTAAATAGTAATGGTTTATCACTATAACCCGCACCCAATAAATCAACTAAAATTATTCTATGTTCACTTCCAAGAGCAGATGCTACTTCAACGTAGTCAAAAGATCCCGCACATCCTAAACCATGTATAAATACAATTGGTATTGAGTCACCATAAAAATCATTATATCGAATTTTGTATACTGTACCTTTAATTTTATATTCTTTCATTTGTACCTCACCATCAATATTCTTTAAAATTGCATAATAATGGCCATCCAAAGTTAAAAGACAATATAGCTAGGCTTCCTTTTCAAATGACAACTTACCTTCAATATAAGCAACGCATATAGCAGAATATGCCAAACCAAGATTCTTATCTTTAGGTTTTGAGTCCAAAATTTTTTTGTTAATTGTAAAATCAACTTGAACACTTGAATAAAAAAGTAATCCGTGATGGATTCTTTGCTAGAATTAAGTTATCAAAGAAATTCAAGAAAGGAATCAACATCATGGATTAACTAATTCTACTACATTTACACCTGATAGGGAAAGATGTCAGCACTTAAACTTTGAGGACATATGCAGCATTCGCATCTTTACTAAATCTGGTTATTATCTACGCAAGACTCCCGAAGCCGTTGGTTACTCCGCTTCTACGGTTCTAAACGAAATTCACAGGGGTACTGGAAAGTGCAAGACACATTAAGCTCATACTAATAAACGTATTCTTGGTGCTCGCATAGATGAACGTCTTAAGATTGCTTCACTCAAAATTGAGTGTGGTCACTGGGAAATAGATACCGTTGTAGGACATAATGCCGGCAAGGAATCTGTCGTCCTGAAATTAGTCGAAAAATAGACTGATTACTATATAGCCATAAAGTTACTAGCGTTAAACAATGTCAAAATCAATATATCCGTCTTCTGGACTTGCATCAATGACTCTGATTCTAATCGACTGTCCGAGTGTAATTACACTTCCACTAATCTCATCAATAGCAGAATATGTCTTCTCATCAACTATATATCTATTACCAAGCAGATCAATACTTACAAACCCCTCTATCGTATTCTCAAGCTCAACGTATATACCGTGAGATTTTACTCCACTTACAACCCCGTCAAACTCACTGCCGATATGATTACGCATATAGATAACTTGGTAATGCTTTGTAACCTTTCGTTCAAGCTCCATAGCATTTCGTTCAGTCTCTGATATGTGCTTACAAGCCTCCTCCAAGAACGCATTATATCCTGTTCCATCCGAAATAAATTCTCCTGCGTGAATTTGATTCTTAATCGTTCTGTGAACGAGCAAATCAGCATATCTTCTGATTGGGGATGTAAAGTGACAATAGTACTTAAACGCAAGACCGTAGTGACCTAGGCATTCTGATGAATAATATGCCTTCTGCATTGTTCTAATCATAACACGGCTTACTAGTGCTTCTTCTGGTTTGCCATCAAGCATAGTAAGAATATTGCTTAGCTCCTTTGTCTTTATCGAATCTGATTTGCCATTGAGACAAAAGCCTAGATTCATCAGGAATTCCTTTAGCTCCATCATTTTAAGAGTATCGGGTTTCTCATGAACTCTATAGGCAAATGGCTTTTTCGCCCAGAAATAGTGCTCTGCAACAGTCCTATTAGCAGCAAGCATAAATTCCTCAATCAATCGGTTAGCTACTCTGCGATTAGACAGAATAACATCTATCGGCTCACCATCTTCATTTAATATTATCCTTGATTCAGGTAAATCAAAGTCAAGACTTCCGTCACGTTTCCGTCTGCTTGAGAGGATATGATATAATTCGGAGGCGTCTGTCAGCATCGGATACGCATCAAAATACTTTTTTATTTGTTCCTCATTATTATTCTCTAGCATATCCGATACATCATCATAAATTAACCTGTAATTAGACTTAATTATTGATTCACTAATATCGTAATTTACAACATGCCCTTCATCATCAATTTCCATTGCACAGCTAATCGTAAGTCTTTCGACATCAGGATTTAAACTGCACTCGCCATTTGAAAGACGTTCAGGAAGCATAGGGATAACTCTATCAGGTAGATATACACTATTTCCTCTACTTAAAGCCTCCTTATCAAGAGAACTGCCTTCACGTACATATTCCGCAACGTCAGCGATGTGTACAAGCAACTCGTAATTTCCATTATCTAGCTTTCTAACGCTTATAGCATCGTCAAAATCCTTTGAATCAGCTCCATCAATAGTTACGGTCATAAGCGCTCTGTAATCCTTACGTCCATGCGAAGGAACAGTCTTTACTCTATTAGCTATTTCATCTGCATCATTTATTACTCGATTAGAGAAATGTGGTTTAACGTTATAATCAGCCATTTGACTGAGAATGAACTGATCTTTATCTCCAGCTCTAGCTACTATTCTTTTAATCCTACCTTCGGCAATATAATCGCCTTTAGGGTATCTAATAATCTTCGCCTTAACGATATCTCCAGGTTTAGCACTGCTAAGATTATGCTTAGATATCATTATATGGTCGTTATTTTTATTAATGGGGTTTACAAGGTATAAGCCACGCTGCACGATTAAATGTCCGATAACGTATTTACAGCTCCGCTCTACGATTTTAATTATATTGCCTTCAAAAGCACCCCGCCTTCTGTGATTTTCACGAGACTTCACTCGTACAATATCCCCATTCATGGCACCATTCATGTCTCTTCCTGATACGAATATATCAGCACCATCATCAGGGCACACGAAACCAAACCCACGTTTATTCTTCATGAGTTTACCTTCTACAATCATCGTTCTCCTAGCGTTTCGCTTCGGCTTCTTTATCTTTCTTCTTCTAGACATCTCATCCTACTTGTAAATATAAAAATAGGCCGACAAAAGTCGGCCATGATAATCTATTGATTATTTATTCTTCTGTTGATTCAGCTTCAGCTTCAACTTCTTCTTCATCACCAAGCAAAGCCTTAATGCTTAGACTGATTCTCTTTCTATCTGCATCAATTTCCATAATCTTAGCAGTAATCGAATTTCCGAGCGCTAGCTCATCAGAAACATTCTCGACTCTTCTGTTGGCAATTTCAGAAATATGAACTAGTCCATCAAGACCAGCTTCTAGCTCAACGAATGCGCCATAGTCCTTAATCTGAACTACTTTACCTTCAATAATCTGACCAACCTCATACTTTGAACCAACTAGCGACCATGGTTCAGGCTGAGTCTGCTTGAGACCAAGAGAAATCTTCCCTTTCTCTTCGTTTAATGCAAGAATCTTAACGTTGATAATGTCTCCGATGTTGAGAACCTCCTTAGGGTGCTTAAGCTTGCCCCAAGAAATTTCAGAGATGTGAAGAAGACCGTCAACACCACCGATATCTACGAATGCACCGTAGTCAGTGAATCTCATAACTTTTCCTTCAACAACATCGCCAACATTTAGGTTCGCCCAAATCTCTGCAACCTGCTTACGCTTTTCGTCAACTAGTACAGCCTTTCTTGAGAAAACTGCTCTGTTACGCTTGTTGTCAACCTTGATAACCTCAACATCTACTGTCTGTCCTAGGAATTCATCGGCATTTTCAACATATCTATCAGATAGCTGAGAAAGAGGAATAAATCCTGAAATCTCCTTATAAGCTGCAATTACTCCGCTGTTAACAGATTTAACGAGCTTAACTGAAATAATCTCCTTATTAGCCTGTGCTGCGGCAAGTTCCTTGAAGTTCTCGTTCATCTCGAGTCTCTTCTTAGAAAGAAGAATTCCACCCTCACCATCATCTGACTTCATTACCTTGGCCTGGATTTCATCACCTTCCTTAAATAAGTCAGCTAGAGTCTGTCCTGGCTCTAGAGATACCTCATTCTTCAAAAGGATTCCATCCTTCTTGCATCCAATGTTAACGATTACCTCGTTATCCATTACCTGATGCACAGTTCCATCAACAATTTCTCCAGGTCTTGGTAGACGTAAAGAATTCTCAATGTCATCCATATAATCCAACATTGGATTATGATCCACATTAGCTGTGACATTTTCGCTCATACTAGCAATAACCTCCTTAATAATCCATTCGGGTGTTGAAGCACCCGCAGTTACCCCTATTTTATTATAATTGCCCAGTTCTTTCAACTCTAAATCTGAAATATCCTGTATAAATAATGCATTTTTACAGTATTTTTTTGCTATTTCATATAGTTTTTTTGAATTTGAACTATTCGGATCTCCAATAACAACCATAACGTCTACTTTTTTTGCTAGTTGCGCACAGCTTTCCTGTCTATCTCTGGTTGCATTACAGATAGTGTTTTTTATCTCATATTTGAGAGATGCCTTGTCAAAAACGCCAAGAATAGAATCCAGCAGTTCTCGCTTTATAGTTGTCTGACACACTATTAATGGAATTTTGTCAGAATTAAAATTTCTAACGTATCTATCTGCCTCTTCTTTATTCTCTAAAATTATTCCAGCATAATCACACCATCCATTGGTAGCTTTAACTTCTTGATGATTTGCACTCCCGACAATTATGATTGGCCTACCTTCTCCATGGGCCGATAAAACCAATTTGTGAATCTTAGTTACAAATACGCAGGTTGTGTCTATTAATTCTATACCTTTTGCATCTGCCTTATCGTAAAACTCCTTTGGTTCCCCATGAGAGCGTACAATTACAACGTCACCTTCTTTTGCTTCATCGAGAGAAGAAATCATTTTCACTCCCATGGATTCAACCCTTTCAGTGACAGCCCTATTATGAATTAGATTGCCGCACGTGTATGTAGTACGGCAATCTTTTTTTGCTCTATCTATTCGTTCAAAGGTCTTATCAATGGCTTTCTCTACACCAAAGCAAAACCCAGAATGATCAGCTCTTATTATTTCCAATTATCCACCTTACCAGTTTTTAGAAGCACTTTTTCCCAGGGAATTTGGCACCAGCTCCAAGCTTATCTTCAATTCTTAAAAGCTGGTTATACTTTGCAACTCTATCTGTACGAGCAGGTGCTCCGGTTTTAATCTGTCTTGCATTGATGCCTACTACTAAATCTGCAATAGTAGTATCTTCTGTCTCACCAGATCTATGCGAAACTATTGCATTGTATCCGTTCTTTTTAGCAAGTTCAATTGCCTCTAGTGTCTCAGATATACTTCCAATCTGGTTAAGTTTAATTAGAATTGCATTTGCACAGCCGAGCTCAATACCCTTTGCTAATTTTTCTGGATTAGTAACAAATAAATCATCACCAACGATTTGAATCTTATCTCCAAGCTTTTCAGTCATGAGCTTCCATCCATCCCAATCATCTTCGTCCATTCCATCCTCGATAGAAGCAATTGGGTATTTGTCACAGAACTCTGCCCAGTTCTGAACTAGTTCAGAAGCGCTAAACTCTCTACCTGACTTAGGCATCTTGTAATAACCCGTCTTATCGGTTTTCCAGCCACTTGCAGCAGCATCAATCGCAATTACAAAGTCATTTCCTGGAGTATATCCAGCATTCTTGATTGCTGCTAAGATGTAGTCTAATACTTCAAATTCATCCTTTAGGTCTGGTGCGAATCCACCTTCATCACCAATTCCTACGGAATATCCTGCTTTTTTAAGATCTTTACCTAACTGATGATAAACTTCAGCACACCATCTTAAGCATTCCTTAAAGGAAGGTGCACCTACAGGCATAATCATAAACTCCTGTACATCGACGGTATTTGACGCGTGCTCTCCTCCATTCAGGATATTCATCATTGGAACAGGAAGTGTGTTTCCGTTAATACCACCGAAAAATTTAAATAGTGGAATACCTAATGATTTAGCTGCAGCCTTAGAACAAGCAAGAGACACTGCAAGAATAGCATTTGCACCGAAGTTACTCTTTCCCTTAGTTCCATCTGCGTCGATCATTAGCTTCTCTATTGCATATATGTCCTGAGCATCCTTGCCAAGAAGCAAGGTCTTAATCTCATTATTGACGTGATATACTGCTTTAGAAACACCCTTGCCACCGTAACGAGATTTATCACCATCTCTAAGTTCAAGAGCTTCATATATACCCGTTGATGCACCACTTGGTGTATCGCCAACTGCCACAGTCCCATCTTCTAACCATACCTCAGCTTCAACTGTAGGATTTCCTCTTGAGTCAAGAATTTCTCTGCCAATTACATTTGTGATTATAGATGACATACCATACCCTCCGTTTTTAAGTAAAATTTAATATAATATAACAGAATACACATAATATATATCTGTAATTACTGTAGTTTGAACGCTGCCTTTGCAATTTCCATAAACGTTCCAACCTCCAGGCTTGCACCTCCTATAAGGCCTCCGTTAATATCAGGTTTTTTTAGAAGTTCATCGGCATTTGAAGGTTTCATACTGCCTCCGTACTGAATTATCATTCCTTCTGCAGTTTCCCTTCCATACATCCCTTCTATCATTCCTCTGATAAATCCACACATCTCCTCTGCCTGATCTGGTGTTGCCGTCTTACCTGTTCCTATCGCCCAAATTGGTTCATATGCTATAACAATCTGTTCAACTTCCGCTGGGGTGAGTCCGTCTAGGTCTTCAGTTATCTGTCCACTGACAAATAGCATTGCATTGCCAGTCTCTCTAATTTCTAGACTTTCCCCAACACATAAAATAGGCGTGATTCCGGCATTTAAGAGTGCTTTAAGCTTCATATTTACCGTACTATCTGTCTCAGCAAAATATTCTCTTCTTTCAGAGTGACCCACGATGCAGAGATCAATATCAAGCTCCTTGAGCATAGGGACTGAAATCTCTCCAGTATAGGCTCCACTCTTTTCAAAATGAACATTCTGTGCACCGACCTTTATACCTGTCCCATCGAGTTCTCTCTTGAGGGTCTCAAGCTGCGTAAACGGTGCAATTACAGCCAATTGCTCTGGATGTGCAATCCTCTCACCTTTTAATTGGTCGGCAAAGAGTTTTGCTTCAGCAATTGATTTATTCATCTTCCAATTACCAGCAATTAAAAATTTCTTCATCTAATTATCCTGCCCTTTAATCTATTTTTCATTTAAGCATGCTATTCCAGGAAGGTCTTTTCCTTCTAAGAATTCTAGGCTTGCTCCTCCTCCTGTGGAAATATGCGTCATCTTATCAGCTAACCCAAACGAAGTCACTGCTGCAGCTGAATCTCCACCCCCAATTATAGTAGTCGCATCAATTGATGCTAGGCATTCTGCAATCGCTCTTGTTCCAGAAGCAAACGTTGGCATTTCAAACACTCCCATTGGCCCGTTCCACACTACGGTCTTGCACTTCTCAAGTTCACTGCAATATAACTGCTCAGACTTTGGTCCGATATCCATTCCCATCATGTCGTCAGGAATTTCTGACACACTATAGACACCGTGCTCTGATTCATTCGAGAACTCTTTTGCTGCTACAACGTCCACAGGTAACATGAGCTTAACACCCTTTGCTGCTGCTTCAGTCTTAATCTTTCCGATAAGTTCGTAACCTTCTTCGTCGAAAATAGATTTTCCAATGCTATAGCCTTCAGCTTTTAGGAAAGTATAAACCATACCTCCACCAATAACTAAGTAGTCTATCTTATCTAATAGATTAATAATAACCGGAATCTTATCTTTTACCTTTGCGCCACCCATTATTGCAGCCAGCGGTCTTTCCGGTTTTTCAATTGCAGCACCCAAAAACTTCAATTCCTTCTCAATCAGGAATCCCGACACTGCAGGAATATAATCGACTATACCTGTTGTTGAAGCATGCGCTCTATGCGCCGTTCCAAATGCTTCCTGTACAAATACATCACCGAGAGATGCTAGCTCTCGTGCAAACGTAGGATCATTCTTCGTTTCTTCACTTCTGTATCTTACATTCTCAATAAGAGCAACTTCTGAAGGAGCAAGATTTTTAACAGCTTCAGAAACTTTATCATCGACCACTACATCAGATTTTATAAATTTAACATGAGATCCAAGTTTTTCACTAAGCATTTCCGCTACCGGATGGAGCGAGAAATCATCATTAGGCTCACCTTTTGGTCTACCAAGATGCGATAAAATAACAACTTTAGCGCCATTATCACGTAAATAATTTATAGTTGGTAATGCAGCAACAATTCTAGTATCATCACTGATTTTACCATTTACAAGCGGAACATTGAAGTCGCACCTTACCACCGCTGTTTTATCAGACCAATCAATATCCCTAATCGTCTTCTTCATATCGTGTACCTCACTTGTACAAAATAAATGATATGCCGCGCATAATGCACGGCATCGTATAGTTATAATTCTTATTTATTATCAACTTTCCCCATGTGCTGGATGAGTCTTAGAAGCTGTATGCTATATCCGTACTCATTATCATAGAACATAATAAACTTGAAGAACCTGTCATTTAATTCTATACCTTCTCTAGCATCAAATATGCACGTACAAGGATCCCCGATAAAATCACACGACACAACTTCATCATCAACGAATTCGATAATTCCTTTAAATTCATTCTCAGAAGCTTCCTTGACCTTAGCACAAATATCTTCGTAAGATGCTGGATTCTTGAGAATAAGATTTAAATCTATAACCGATACATTCGCTGTTGGTACACGGTAAGCTTTACCTGTTAGTCTTCCCTCTAATTCTGGAATTACAAGAGATACAGCCTTTGCTGCACCGGTTGTAGTAGGAATTATATTGTTAAATACAGATCTTCCGGTTCTCCAGTCCTTCATAGATCTTGCATCAACAACTTTCTGCTTTGCTGTTGCAGCATGAATGGTTGACATCAGACCCTGATCGATTCCCCAGTTATCATTGATAACCTTACAAAGAGGAGCCAAGCAGTTCGTTGTACAAGATGCATTAGAAACAACATTGAACTTACTATCATAATCCTCGTGGTTAACACCATAGACATACGTAGGTGTTGCCTTATCTTTTGCAGGAGCCGAAATAATTACCTTCTTAGCACCAGCATCGAGATGTGCCTGAGCTTTTTCAGTAGTGTTATAAGCACCTGTTCCTTCAACTATGTATTCCGCTCCACACTTATCCCAAGGAATATTTTTCGCATCATCTTCCATAAATACTGGAATTTTCTTGCCATTTACAACGATTCCATCTTCATACTTCTCAACAGTTCCAGGGAATCTGCCGAACGTCGAATCGTATTTAAGCATATAGACGATATAATCTAGATCGGAGTTACGCCAATTAATACCTGCAATTTCGATATCATCCATATCAAGAGCTGCTCTCATGACTACTCTTGAAATTCTTCCGAATCCGCTAATACCGACTTTAATCATTTTTTCCTCCTTAACATTCGAAAAAGATTGCCATTACATAAAACGACACTATAGAAGCCCAGGGAATCCGTTCTGACGGAGAGCTTCAAATAAAACAATGTTGACTGAATTAGCAAGGTTCAGAGACCTAAGCCTTGTATTCTCACTCATGGGTATTCTAATAGCTGTGTCAGCATAATTTCCAATCAGCTCTTTAGGAAGACCTCTTGTCTCTCGCCCAAATAAGAACATATCACCATCTTCATATTCGAAATCAGTATAACAATTATCACCGTGAGTGGTAGCAAGGAATAATCTCGCATTCCCATGTTCAGAGAGGAACTTATCTAAACTATCGTGAACGATTAAATCAACGTATCTCCAGTAGTCAAGTCCAGCTCTGCGAACCGATTTCTCATCTATATTAAACCCAAGTGGTCGCACTAGATGAAGCGTAGTATTGGTTGCTGCGCAGGTTCTTGCAATGTTACCAGTATTTTGAGGTATTTCTGGCTCAACTAGGACTACATGTAGTGACAAATTCATCTCCTTAAAAACTAAAACTTTCAACAAAAATATAATATCAGTTAGGTGTTGTATTTTCAATAATGCAATTTTAAATTTATTTTTGATTCTCTCTATTATATCTACATACATCCCTTACACAGCATTCATCACATTTGGGATTTCTGGCGGTACAGCATCTTCTTCCGTGAAAAATTAATACATGATGCATATGTGACCATCTATTCTTAGGAATTACTTCCATAAGTGCTTTTTCTGTTTTTAAAACATCACCCTCATCAACGAGCCCAATTCGATTAGAAACCCTAAACACATGGGTATCGACAGCTATATGAGGCTCTCCAAACCCGACAGACATGACTACATTGGCTGTCTTACGCCCTACTCCCGGAAGTTTTTGAAGTTCTGAAAAGTTGCGAGGAACTTCTCCCCCATATGATTCAGTTAGCATATTTCCAATTCCTACAAGGCTTTTTGCTTTATTTTTATATAATCCTAGAGTTTTAATCATTCCTTCCACGTCTTTGATGTCTGCTGCTGCTAGTTGACGTGGATTCTCATAAGTACTAAAAAGTCTTGGTGTTATCCTGTTTACACTTGCGTCTGTCGTCTGTGCAGATAATACAACTGCAAGTAGCAAATGAAAGATCGAATCATAATGTAGTGCACAATCAGCATCAGGATACTCTGCTTCCAGCTTATCCAATACTAATTTTACTTCATCATCAGTTTTAAAATATTTTTTTGTTTTACGTTTATTCATGATACTACCCTTTTTTCGTGTTTAAATATTGACTTTATACATGCTTTCAATATAATCGTATACGAAGAATACATTTATACAAATTGTATACCCCATACAGTAGTGTAATTACAATTAAAGGAGCTAAATATGGTAATGAACCCCGAACTAGAGAGCAATCAGCCTCTATCAAATAGTCTTTTCGTAAAGGTCCAAAAAGACATTCTCAGCGGAAAAATACCAGCTAATTCAAAGCTTACAGAGCAGGCAATCTGCAAGAAATACAACGTTAGTAGAACTCCTGTACGCGAGGCCTTTAGACAATTAGAATCTGACGGACTAATTGAAAATATACCTAATCGCGGTGCATACGTAATCGGTTTATCAAGCCGTGATATTTCAGACCTATTTGATCTTAGGAGAACGTTTGAAGTACAAGCAGTCGAATGGGCGATTGAGCGAATGAATGATGATGAAGTAAACACACTTAGAGAGAACATCGAATTTATGGAGTTCTATACTCTAAAAAATGATGTAGATAAGGTTTTGTATTTTAATTCCGCATTCCACAATATCATCTATAAAGGTACTAAAAACAGAATGCTCTATCTTACTTTATCAACATATCAAACATACCTTAAGCACTCAGCACCTGCAAAGACATTCTCCGATGACTATCTGAAAACGATACTGCAGGAGCACAAGAATATTTTTGAAGCCTTCGAAACTAAAAATGTAGCCGCTGGTAAAACTGCTATGGAATACCATATGAAACAAAGCAAACTTCGAAGAATGTCTCATCTCTTCTAAATAACATATCAATGCGATAGCATTATTTTTTAATAATACTATCGCATTTTATATGAATTAGATTATTTGTTTAACTTGTGCTCTATCCACCCCAATATATCCTTTATAACTTGTTTCTTACAAATATCATGAAGAATATCATGATAACAATCCTTATATAGTTTGTACGAAACTTCATTATGACCTTTTGCGCTAAGCATATTCGCTATTCTCATGACCGAATTCCCGCAGTTTCCTCTTTGGTCTTCCGAACCAGCAAGTATATAGATAGGAATATCTGGTAGTCTAACTATACCGTCCTTTCCTCTCAATTGCTCAATTACACTTATCATTTCTCTATAGGCAGACGCAGTAAGCATAAATCCACAATCTTCATCGTCCACATATTTCTTTAACTCTCCTTCATCGCTGCTTATCCAGAAAAATTCATTGTAAGGGGGTGAGCCTGCCGGCTTTCCCATCTGGTACATCGTATTATGAACACTCTCAGATACGGAGTTAAAGCCCTTCCTCTTAATGTGATTATTGGCATTTAATTTAATAAAGCTTAGAGCTGCGGGAATTTCAAGATTTTCCATAGAGATTATCATTGATATATTCCCATACTTAATCGTATATAGCTCACTAAGCATTGCTCCAAATCCAGCACCAATTATGATTCTAGGAACTGTGCCGCCAACTTCAGCTGAAACCTCGTTAAAAAGTGAATCTATATCGCCGAGCAATCCCTCGTAGGAATTTTTCTTTATCCCAAAGCAACCTTGGTGCCCCTGTTTGCTCATCCCGTGACCTATAAGATCATTACCACATACGTAAAATCCATAGTCATTAAGCGCCACGGCTAGCTCATGATAACGCATGCTATGTTCGCTAATGTCGTGTACTATCTGAACTATAGCACGTGGGTTTACGCGTGTGTATTTAAACGAAACAACCTGTCCTTCACCGTTTGCTGCACGTCTATATATATCCCTATATTCTGCCATGTGTCACCTCACAATATTATGCTTGTGTTAATTTATCCCAATAAATTTAATATTCAAATTTAATAATTATGATGATAATTCACACCCTATAATAGAGTATAGCACAAGAGATAGGTGCAAATAAAACACCTATCTCTATCTATCAGTTAGTATTAACTATTGTACGCACAAGCTTAACGAACATCGAACTTAAGGCTATTATCAGATACTGTGATTTCTATAGTCTGACCATCAATTACTTCGTTTGAAATAATCATCTCCGCAATTTGATTCTCGATATTCTTCTGTACATACCTTTTTACAGGTCTTGCACCAAATTCTTCGTCATATGACTCTTTAGCTATAAAGCGCCTTGCATCTTCGGAAAGTTCAAGACCTATACCGCGTTCTTCAAGCCTCTTTACGAGCGACTCAATAATTAAATCAACGATCTTTTCTATTTGCTCAATTGTGAGTGACTTAAACACGACTATATCATCTATTCTATTGAGAAACTCTGGTCTGAAGAATGTCTTAAGCTGTGATTCAGGTAGATTAGACGTCATGATAATGATTGTGTTCTTAAAATCTACCGTCCGTCCCTGGTTGTCTGTAAGTCTTCCATCATCCAGTAACTGAAGGAGTATGTTAAATACATCTGGATGAGCTTTCTCAATTTCGTCAAACAATATGACACTATAAGGTTTTCTTCTTACAGCCTCAGTTAATTGTCCACCTTCATCATATCCAACATATCCTGGAGGAGATCCGACTAGTCTTGAGACCGTATGCTTTTCCATGTACTCTGACATATCGATTCTGATTAAGTTCTTTTCAGTATCAAATAGTGTCTCTGTAAGCGCTTTTGCGAGCTCTGTCTTACCTACTCCTGTAGGTCCCAAGAATATAAATGACCCAACTGGACGATTCTCGTTCTTAAGCCCTGCACGAGCCCTTAAAATTGCCTCTGAAACGGCTTTTACACCCTCATCCTGACCGATTACCCTCTTATGAAGAATATCCTCCAGGTGGAGCAATTTTTCACGCTCAGATTCAGCTAGCTTACTTACCGGAATACCTGTCCACTCAGAGATTACTGCTTGAATTTCTTCTTCTCCAACCTCCTCACGGAGCATTCGGCTTTCATTAGCTTGTTCTGTCTTATTCTTTAAATCTTCAATTTCTTTTTCAAGAGCTGGTAGCTCACCATACTTCAGCTTTGCTAGCTTCTCTAAATCATACTCACGCTCTGCACTTTCAATCTCATGGCGGAGCTCATCTAGCTTTAGCTTTTTATTCTTAAGCTCTTGAATCATATTTTTCTCATTTGACCATTTAGCCATGAGTTCGTCATTTTCAGTCTTAAGATTTGCTAGTTCCTCGCTGATCGCATCAAGCCTACTCTTGCTAGCCTTATCCTCTTCTTTGGAGAGCGCCTGTTTTTCAATTTCAAGCTGCATGATTTTACGAGAGATCTGGTCAAGATCTGAAGGCATACTGTCTATTTCAGTTCTAATCCTAGCAGCGGCCTCGTCCATCAGATCAATAGCTTTGTCAGGTAAATATCTGTCGCTAATATATCTGTTAGATAATGTTGCACATGCGATTAAAGCATTATCAGTGATTCTAACACCATGATGAATCTCAAACTTTTCTTTAAGACCTCTTAAAATAGATATAGTATCCTCAACAGATGGTTCATCTACCATCACCTTTTGGAATCGTCTTTCAAGAGCTGCATCTGTCTCTATGTACTTTCTGTACTCATCAAGAGTTGTTGCCCCTATGCAGTGAAGTTCACCTCTAGCAAGCTTTGGCTTTAGAAGATTTCCTGCATCCATCGACCCTTCAGTCTTTCCAGCACCGACAATAGTATGAATCTCATCTATAAAGAGTATGATATTCCCATCTGATTTATCAATTTCATTTAGAACCGCCTTAAGACGTTCTTCAAACTCACCTCTATACTTGGCACCGGCAATAAGCGAACCCATATCAAGAGAGAAAATGGTCTTTCCTTTAAGTCCATCTGGAACATCGCCATTTACAATACGCTGAGCAAGTCCCTCTACAACAGCAGTCTTTCCAACTCCAGGTTGTCCAATAAGTACCGGATTGTTTTTCGTCCTTCTCGATAGGATTTCAATTGCCCTTCTAATCTCGAGATCCCTGCCTATAACTGGGTCAAGCTTACCCTTTCTTGCAGCATCAACTAAATCTGTTCCATATTTATTTAGAGCATCATACGTATCCTCTGGATTCTGACTTGTCACTCTTTGATTTCCTCTAACCATAGTCAGAGCCTTCATGAATTCGTCTTTATTAATACCATACTTGGTCATCAATCTGCTTACTTCCTGGTTGTTAGAATCAAGAATTGCAAGATATAGATGTTCAACACTTACGTATTCATCCTTGAAGTCACTTGCTATTTTTTCGGCTTTAGTAAGCACATTGTTAAGCTCAGAACTCATATATAACTGTGCAGAGCTACCACTTACCTTAGGTAGCTTTTCAAGATCTGATTTCAAGTCAGCTTTTAAAGATTTAACATCTACATTCATTGCCTCCAAAAGCTTAGGAATCAAACCATCACTATCACTTATTATTGCATAATGAACATGTGCAATTTCTAATTGCTGGTGTCCATACGAATTAGCTATACTTTGCGCATCGAGAATGGCACCTTGCATTTTCTGTGTATATTTTTCAATATTCATTGCCTTCCTCCTTAAATAATTACTTTATTATAAGCATCACATTTTGCTTACATTAATAATTTAGCACTCGTCTGTGACGAGTGCTAATAATTAACGTGATGATTATGTGAAGATGCGGATTTAAGCTTATTTTTTATCATACGCAGCTTTATTCTTATATACCAATGATTAGGACAAGATAATACCGTTAAGTATAGCCGAATATATGCCACTAGTTAATGGATGAAGTATCTTACTTACAAGACCAAAGAGTAACATTAACAGTAAGATAATACCTCCATACTGGTACACAGTAGAGTACCAACTTGTTTTGCGTAGATTAAATAGTTCTGTAACTAATCCAAATCCATCAAGTGGAGGCACTGGAATCAGGTTAAATACCATCAGTGTTATATTGACCATTACTACATATAAAAATATTTTTGTTATGATTCCTTGAAATGAATCTTCTAGTATGGCCTCTCTGCCCCACATGTTAATAGAAAACCTAGTTATAAAAGCAAAAACTATTGCGATAATAAAATTCATAGATACGCCTGCGATAGAGACTATAAACTCATTTAGCCTAGGGTGCTTATAATATCGATTATCAATCTGAACGGGTATACCCCATCCAAATCCACAGAATATCAGTGCTGCAAACCCAAATGGGTCAATATGTTTTACAGGATTAACAGTCAATCTTCCTTGCATCCTTGGTGTCGGATCACCAAATGCATTAGATGCAAAAGCATGTGCAAATTCGTGAAATGATAACCCAACTATAATCCCCGGTAAGGTTAGAAGCATGTCAAAGAAGTATGTCTTTGGATTGCTTAATCCTCCATCCAGGAAATTCGTAATCAATAGTAGAATTAATATAATTCCTGGTCCAGAGCGAAGTAAATTTTTTAAATTATCTCTCATATCATCATCCTATTTTATGCAAGTACTCCATCGATACTGAATGTTTTACATTCAGTAATTCTAACATCTACAAGCTGACCAGTAATATCTCTCCCTGAAGAGACATTTACGAGTTTAAACCCATCTGTCCTTCCAGAATATGATTTATCATCCTTGCGGCTGGAGCCGTCAATAAGCACCTTGACAGTTTTGTCTGAAAGTCGTTCATTCTTCTCAAGCGAATACTTATTTACAACTTCATTTAGTCGTTCAAATCTCTCGTGCTTAATATCGTATGGTATCTGGTCTGAAAATCCAGCAGCAGGTGTCCCTTCTCGTGGCGAGTAGATAAACGTGAAAGCTGAATCGTATTTCACGTATTCTACCAACGATAATGTGTCCTCAAACTCCGCCTCTGTCTCTCCTGGGAATCCTACGATGATATCCGTAGTAATTGCAATATCTGGACATGCTGACTTAAGCTTATTTATGATATCGATATACTTCTCTCTATCGTATCGTCTATTCATGCGTTTCAGTACTGAGCTACTACCTGATTGTACAGGTAGATGTATATGTTTACATAGTTTTTCGCATGTCCTATAACATTCTATCAGCTCATCTGATAAATCCTTAGGATTAGAAGTCATAAATCTAATTCGCTCAAGTCCTTCTATGTCATTAATCGCTCTTACAAGAGTCGGAAAAGTATTCCCCTTGTCATCAATAAATGAATTAACATTTTGTCCAAGGAGCATAACTTCAATTGCTCCATCAGCAACCAGTTTTTTCACCTCACACACTACATCTTCAAGAGAGCGACTCTTCTCTCTTCCTCGTGTATAAGGGACTATGCAGTAAGTGCAGAAGTTGTTGCATCCATATGTTATATTAACAAGAGCCTTGTGCTTATGAAGCCTCTTTGATTCCTTTTCGTCTGGCACGATAGAATTATTTGCGGTAATAGAAAACTGTTTTTTGCCTGTTGATATTCTATCATTGAGAAGTCTAGGAAAATCACCAATAGTCTGCGTACCGAATACTACATCTACCCATGAAAAGCTCTTTTTTATCTCATCTTGAACACGTGGTTGCTGCGGCATACATCCGCAGACACACACAATTCTTGTATCCTTATTCTCATCACGTCTTTTTTTAAACTGCCCCAGCATTCCATAAAATCTCTTATCAGCATGTTCGCGAACACTGCACGTATTAAGTACTACAACTTCTGCTTTAAAAGGGTCGTCTGCTAGAACATATCCCATACTTTCGAGCATTCCCGCGATATTCTCGGAATCATGTTCATTCATTTGACATCCGAATGTTATAATATGATATCTCTTCATCTATTATTTGTTCTCTTGCTTCCTATCTCTATTCATGAGCATCTCGACAGCATCTCGTGGGTTTAGTTTACCATCGATTACTTCTTTTATAGCATTCGTAATAGGCATGTCAACCTTGAGCTTTTTAGCCAATTTGCTTGCCGCTTCTACTGTATAAATTCCTTCTACAGTGGTTTTAATTTCTGCAACTGCTTCTTCTGGTGTCATGCCGCCACCAATTAAAAGACCACATCTTCTATTTCTTGATAAATCAGAAGAACATGTTACCATTAGATCTCCGATTCCCGAAAGGCCGGAGAAAGTCTCACTGTTTGCGCCCATAGTTTCACCAAGTCTTGATATCTCGTGAATTCCTCTAGTCATGAGTGCAGCTTTGGAATTATCACCAAAATTCATGCCATCTGTGATCCCAGTGCCCAAAGCGATTACATTTTTTAGGGCCCCGCCAAGTTCTACCCCGATTATATCGTTAGTGGTATATACCCTAAAGGTTTTGCTCATCATTATATTCTGAATCTCTTTAGCAGCCTTCTCATCTTCCGATGCTGCTACAACAGTGGTCGGGTAATTACGAACAATCTCCTCCGCATGCGAAGGCCCAGAAACAGCAACATATTTATTTTTAATAAATTTCTTAGCAATTTGGGACATAGTCTTAAGAGACTTATTCTCTATTCCTTTTGCTAAGTTAACAATGATAGCATTTTTATCTATATACTTTGCATTCTTCTCGAGGAAAGCACCGAATTGCTGCGCTGGAATAGCAAATATAATTATATCTCGCTTACCGACAGCAGTTCTAATATTAGAAGTAAACCTAATCTTGTCATAAAGCAAAGCCCCTGGTAAATACTTTTCATTTACCCTACTTTCACGCGTATTATTTATATCTTCTTTATTACGACCATATATCGTTACACGGTGTCCGTTATGTGCTATTACATTAGCAATAGCAGTACCAAAACTTCCATTTCCAATTACTGATACTACCCTCTTATCTTCTGTTTTTAAGTGCGGAATATCAACATCCTTATAATAATCAATTGGTTTATCTGATACCTTAATTTTAGTGTGTTCTATAGCGGTTGCTTCACTCACAAGTTCATTATCTGAACCAATGATCATCATATCATCTTTTTCATCGTTGGCCCGTTCATCTGTACCACTATCGCTTTTCACATTTGTCTGTTCTTCATTATCTTCATGTTTGAGACTATTTTCAGATTCAGATGCGTTGGAAATCTTTTTATTGATAGCAGATTTTCCAGATGAATCAGAGATATTAGCAGTATCTATTTTATTAATATTCTCTGATTCATCTAGCTGCTCTCTTAGTTTCTCTTTAATTTTTGAACCGATGCTTAATTCCTTCTCTTCACCTTTCATCAGCCTCTTAATATTCCCACGATGAGTGAATAAGATTATAAATGTCATTATGATTGCAATCGGTAATGCTTTTGGGTAGTAATAAAGCATCAGAAACGGATATATCATCGCTGCAGTTATTGACCCAAGTGACATCTTTTTCGATGCCGCTGCTACAACAACAGCTATTAATGCTGCTGCAAACATACTAGGCCAATTTAAAGCCATAGCTGCTCCTAGAAAAGTTGCAACTCCTTTGCCTCCCTTGAATTTAAATACGACTGGATAGATATGTCCGATAACCACGGCAGCAAATGCAAGCATTGCTCCAAGATTATTAAATCTACCCTGTGCAATATGAACTGCTATAAATCCCTTAAACACATCTATCAGCAATGTGCATATTGCTGCTTTAGTCCCCAGAACCCTTAGTACATTAGTTGTTCCGGCATTTCCACTTCCAGACTTTTTGATGTCTATTCCGTAGAATCGGCCTATTAATGTTGCTGGGGATATATTACCGATAAGATATGCAAAAGTTACCATGATTATAAGCGGTAAATATTTCATTACTGATCTCCCTTTTTCTCATTAAATAAGAATTTGATAGGTGTTCCTTCAAAATCATACGCTTCACGGAGCTTGTTCTCGAGGTATCTCGAATAAGAGAAGTGCATCAGCTCTCGTGAATTTATATTGAATGAAAATAGCGGTGGTCTTGAACCTATCTGGCTAGCATAATAAATCTTGAGACGTTTACCTTTATCTGAAGGTGGCTGTCTCATCATTACAGCATCTTCAATAATGCTGTTTAGCTTTCCTGTCGTTATTCTCCTAGACCTGATTTCCTCAATCTTGGAAGCCTTGTCTATAATATCAAATATTCTTTTTTTCTCTAGTACAGATGTAAATATTATAGGTGCATATGATACGAACTGTAGATCTGCTCTGAGTGTTCGTTCATAGTCTCGCATAGTATTTGTTTCTTTTGCAACGAGATCCCACTTGTTAACCACTATCATCAGACCCTTACCGGCTTCATGAGCAATGCCAAGAATTTTCTTATCCTGTTCAGTAAGTCCTTCCATAGCATCAATCATCATGATGCATATGTCGCATCTTTCGACAGCCGTAACGGCTCTGATAACACTGAAGTGTTCAATGGAGTCGTTTACCTTGCTCTTACGTCTGAGTCCTGCTGTGTCAATAAGTGTATATTCCCTGTCTTTATAAGTAAATGGCGTGTCTATAGAGTCACGAGTAGTTCCAGCAATTGGCGAGACGATTACGCGCTTCTCGTTAGTGAGTGCATTTACTAGGGAAGATTTTCCCACGTTTGGCTTTCCTATGATAGCAATTTTAGTCGATTCTTCATACCCATATATTTCATCTGGAAAGCCTGCAACTATTGCATCTAGCAAGTCCCCGATGTTGAGCATATTGACAGAGCTGATTGCAATAGGCTCCCCTAATCCGAGTTCATAGAAATCATAAATATTATCGCCATACTTGGTTGGATTATCGACCTTATTGACTACAAGAATTATTTCCTTGCCGGTTCTACGTAAAATATCAGCAACGTCATGGTCTGCCGAAGTCAGACCTTCTTTGCCATCTACCATAAACACAATAACATCTGCAAGTTCCATCGCAGTCACAGCCTGCTCTCTCATCTGAGAGAGGATTACATCGCTCGTATTAGCCTCGATACCACCTGTATCGACAATAGCGAACTCCCTGCCGTTCCATTCAGTCTCTGCGTAGATTCTGTCGCGAGTAACTCCCGGGGTATCCTGAACGATGGCTTTTCTTTCTCCAATTATTCTATTAAAGAATGTAGATTTTCCTACGTTAGGTCTACCTACAACTGCGAGTATAGGTTTACTCATCGAAAATACCTCCTGCAAATTCCTTTGGGTCAAATTCCTTTAGGTCGTGAATTCCCTCACCTACTCCTATGAACTTGATCGGAAGATTATATTCATCAGTTACAGTAATAGAAATTCCTCCTCTAGCTGTTCCATCAAGCTTTGTAAGAACTATGCCAGTGATATCTGCGATTTCTGAAAATTCTTTAGCTTGGCTGATTGCATTCTTACCAGTGGTCGAATCAAGCACTATCAGCGTCTCCCTCGAAGCCTCTGGATACTCACGGCTGATGATTTTATCCATCTTCTCGAGTTCCTTCATAAGGTTGGTCTTATTCTGAAGCCTGCCTGCGGTATCGCATATTAGGACATCTATATCATTTGCCCTTGCAGACTGTACGGCATCATATATTACTGCGGCTGGGTCAGTCCCTTCTTCATGTCTAATGACTCGAACTCCTGAACGGTTTCCCCACTCTACAAGCTGATCTGCGGCCGCTGCACGAAATGTGTCCGCAGCTGCAAGCAGAACACTGTGACCGCGTTCTTTAAACATATTTGCCAGCTTACCTATAGATGTAGTCTTACCCCCACCATTAATACCTATCATCAGAATAACGAGTGGATAATCACTTGAAAGTTTATTTCTATCACCTTTATCAACGATTTCGGCTATAACATCTGCAAGTGCTCGCTTGATATCTTCCGGCTTGGTAAGATACTTTGCGTTAATACGCTTCCTTAGCATATCCATTATTTTATCTGTCGTTTCAATACCGATATCGGATATTACAAGTGACTCCTCGAGTTCCTCATAAAATTCCTCATCGATGTTTGGGTTACCGACGATTACATTGGTAACCTTTTCCGTAAATTTTCGAAATGTGCTTTTATCTTTAAAAAGTCCCATCTTTATCCTTTCCAGCTAAAGCTGTACAAGTTATCTATTCGTTCGAATACTCGCTTGGATCAAATCCGTCTTCAAACTTAAGTGAAAGCACTCTGGAGATCCCTTGCTCTGGCATTGTTACCCCGTAGAGCACATCTGCATGCTCCATAGTTGCTTTGTGGTGAGTTATGAGTGCAAACTGAACGTCTTCAAAGCGTTTAAGATAACTTGAGAATCTCTCGATATTCGCCTCATCAAGCGCTGCCTCTACCTCATCGAGAATACAGAAAGGCGTTGGTTTAGCCTTAATTACAGCAAACATCAGCGCAATCGCTGTCAGAGTCTTCTCTCCACCTGACATCAAATTGATATTCTTGAGCTTCTTGCCCGGTGGCTGTGCGATAATCTCAATGCCCGATGAAAGAGGATCGCTTTCATCTTCAAGTCTAAGTTCAGCGTGACCACCTCCGAATAATTCTCTAAAGCTGTGCTCAAAGTTAATGACCACCTTATCGAAATTCTCTTTGAACTTATCCCTTATATTGCGCTCCATATTGGTAATAATTGACCTGAGCTCCTTCATAGCTGTAGAAATATCGTTTTCCTGTGCCGTCATAAACTCATATCTCTTGCTTACCGACTTATACTCCTCAATAGAGGATATATTTACATCGCCTAGTTCAGCCATACGAAGCTTGATCTCCTTGGCTTCTTTATTACCAGCAGTGATACCAAAATCATCGTCTCTGATATCCTGTGCCTCCGCGAATGAAACTTCGAATTCATCCCATAGCTTATCCTTCTGCGTATCGAGCAGTGTTTCGCTCTTGGCGCTCTTAACCTCAAGCTTGTACTTAGCATCTTGTAGTTCATTTAGTTCATTTGCAAGTTTCTTTTGATCCTTAATAGCCTCTTCGTAAGCTGCCTTATTATCGTCGATAGATTCGCCTAGTCCCTTGATTCGCTCTTCGAGGTTTTGCTTAAATTCAGTAAGCTGTAAAATTTTCTCACTTGATTCGGCATCGCTACTGGTAAGCATATGATGCTTTTCCTTAAGCTCTTCATGTGCTTCTGCAGCCTCCTCCAGCTCATTTTCAAGGTCTGTAATGGTGTCTCTAACTCGTTCGATCAATTCGTTTAGACCGAGAATTCTCGCATCCTGCTCACTTAACTGAAGTTTATTTTCTAGTGTTATCTCACGAAGCTTATTAACGCGATCGTCGTACTTCTCAGCCTCTCCCATGAGCTCCTCAATATGATTATTGAGTCTAGTGATTTCTGCTTCAGCATCTGCTATTTCAGCTCTATGCTTCGTAACCATATCAGTGGCTCTCTCTATATCTCCATTAAGAGTATCGAGTTCACTTGCATAAAGGTCTTTGTGTGCACCGGCATCATCTGTCAGCTTTTTGATTCTCTCAAGTTCACTTGCGATTACACCTTTGTCAACTTCTATCTGCTGGAGCTCATCATATGCCTTTCCTCTAGATTCTTTGAGCTCTGCAATTTTAACATTAGCAGCTGTGATTTCTTCTCTAAGTGCAGTTATCTGTTCTCTATGCTTTAGAGCAGCCTCACTAAGTTCCTTAATTTCATTTTTGCGTTCGAGTATATTTGCAGACTTATTTTTAAATTTTCCACCTGTAATTGCACCACTAGAGTTGATAACTTCACCGTCTGTAGTAACAATCCTGTAGCCCTTGCTAGTCATCTTAGATATTCTAACTGCATCATCCATATTGCTAGTAAATATAACGCGTCCTAGCAAATACTCGAGAATACTGTGGTATTTATCTTCCGCTTTAACAATCTCAGATGCAACTCCAAGATATCCAGGAGCATTCTCAATCTCGCGCTCTGGATACTGTTTGTTATATCTAATAGATGATAGTGGTAGGAACGTTGCTCTCCCAGCCTTATTATCCTTTAGCCATCTTACCGCAGATTTTGCCGAAGCATCATCATCACATATGATGTTTTGCATTGCCGCCCCAAGCGCAGTTTCGGTTGCAACCTCATACCCAGCCGGAACTTTTATTAAATCTGAAACTGTACCGATGATCCCCCCAGTATGCTGTTTCATCAGCAATCTAACAGCATTGTTATATCCCTCATAGTTGCTCTCCATCTCTTCGATGGTATTTTTACGAGCAAGAGTTCTATTGTACTTATTGCTGAGGTCTTCTATCTGTTTTGCATTATTGCTAGTCTGATTTTCAAGCGATCTAATGTTTGCAATAATCTCATTAAGCTGACTTGCTGCAACATTCTGCTTATTCTCTACTTCTCTATACTGTTCTTCTAGCTGTTTAAGCTGGCGGGCATTCTCTGCATCAGTCTCGTCTTTGCCACTATACTCTTCGCTCAGTTTTTCTTTTCTGTCATTGAGCGTTGTTACATAATTCTCTAGAGTTGATATATCTGCCTTTCTAGTAATATTCTTGTTGCTAAGGCTGATGATATCATCTTTACTATTTTCAATCTCTGAATTAATAGCTTCCAGCTTTCTCTTACTCTCATTGAAGTCAGCTTCAGCTTTCTGAAGAGCAGCTAAAGCCTCCCCCTTCTCCGCTCTATATGATTTTTCATTTGCTTCTAGTTCTGCAAAATTATTATTTTCTGCCTCAAGTTTATTCTTCGTCTCTTCGATGACAGATTCGAGTCTTGTTAGTTCACGTTCAATGCCTTGAATCTTTTCTTCATTGACCTGTCCGCGGCTCGTAATAGTATTGAGCTCATCAATCTTTTCTAGAAGCTCAGCATTCGCTTCCTCGTATGCCTGATCAAGCATCGATGACTTATCTCTTATTTCCTCAATCTTAAGTTCAATGTTTTCAGATCTCTCATCTATAGCTCTAAGCTGATTTTCCATCTCGATAAGTTCATTGCGAGAATTTTCAACAGTGCGAATTAAACCATCGATATTGTGAATGATGATATTAACACCTACGTACTTATATCTGTCGCGGAGGACGATATATTCACTTGCCTTTTCAGACTCATCCTTCAGCGTTCCTATGCGGCCTTCAATTTCAGCAATAATATCCTTAACTCGCTCGAGATTATCAGATGCGGAAGCAAGCTTCCTTTCAGCCTCAGCCTTTCTACTCTTATACAGAACTACCCCCGCAGCTTCCTCAAATATCTCTCTGCGATTCTCAGGTTTAGTGCTGACAATTTCCTGAATCTTGCCCTGTCCAATAATTGAATATCCGTCAACACCTATTCCAGTGTCCATAAAAAGCTCTTTAATATCTCTCAGTCTACACTGGTTGCCATTTATAAGATATTCACTCTCACCAGATCTATACATGCGACGAGTAACCTGCACTTCGTTATACTCAAGAGGCAAAATGCCCAGTGAATTGTCTATAACAAGAGAAACTTCGGCCATTCCCTTAGGCTTTCTGGTCGCAGTTCCGGCAAATATAACATCATCCATCTTACCGCCGCGAAGTGATTTCGGGCTCTGCTCACCAAGCACCCAACGTAGTGCATCACTGATGTTGCTCTTACCACTTCCGTTAGGTCCTACAATGCATGTTATTCCATCATTTAAGTCTATGGTCACGGGATCTGCAAACGATTTAAATCCCTGAAGCTCTATTCGTTTAAAATACAAGCTATATCTCCCTTCGTAAGCGCATTTGATGCTGCCGCCTGCTCTGATTCCTTTTTACTTTTTCCTATGCCACGCCCAAGTTCTTCACCATTAGCCAAAACGGCTGTGACGAATTCTTTTCTGTGGTCAGGACCCTCCTCACGCACTAGCTTATATTCTATGCAAACTCCTTTTATGTGATCTTGTAACTTCTCCTGTAGCTTAGTCTTATAATCTTTATGCAGCTCTCCTTTGATTGCTAGTCTAATCTTATCCGAGAATAAGTCTAGAACTATTCTCTCAGCTCTCTCATATCCGCCGTCGATTATCATAGCACCAATTAAAGCCTCTACAGCATCGCCGACAATTGAAGGCTTTTGTCTTCCGCCCCCATTTTCCTCTCCTTTACCTAGTCTGAGATAATCTCCTAGATTCAGAGATTTAGCTACATCAGCAAGAGATTTTTCACAAACTACATCGGCCCTCGTCTTTGACAGAACGCCTTCATTGGCCTCCTGCATGATAACGAAGACTTTTTTTCCGACAATAGCATCGAGGAAAGCATCACCAAGGAACTCGAGTCTCTCGTTGTTAAACTCATAGCTTTTGCCATGTTCGGATGCGTAAGAACTATGTGTGAGAGCTATCTCAAGTAGCTTTCTATTATTAAATTTATATCCTAGTTTCTTCTCTAAGCTGTCCATAAACCTAACATCCATAAATTAGAAGCATTAACATCTTATCTGTCAAAAGCTATATATTAAGCCTCTGTTTTAACTGCCTCACCGCTGCTGATCTCATCGCTTTCAGCAATTGCCTTCTCAATCTGACCTGTTACATCTGACTCTACATAATCTCTAGCTTTGAGGATAGCGTTATATACAGCATAGGCTTTTGAGCTACCATGAATTTTGAGAACAGGGCCTTTTAGACCTAAGATAGGAGCTCCGCCCTCTTCGGAATAATCGAAATCCTTCTTCATACCCTTTAGCTGCTTTGCTAGTAGTAGCGCTGCTATCTTGGAGATAGTTCCGCCCATAAGGACTTCCTTGAGTCTGCCCATAATTGATAAAGCAAGACCTTCTGAACTCTTAAGGAATATATTTCCTGAAAATCCATCAGCTACTACAACATCGCACACACCAGATACAACTTCTCGGCCTTCGATGTTACCCTGGAAATTAATCGAGCTATTAGCTAACTGTTCGTATGCTTCCTTATGGAGTTCATCGCCCTTCTCGGACTCAGCACCGACATTGAGAAGTCTAACATCAGGGCTTTCCTTTCCTTTGACGTTCTGTACGAAAATGCTTCCCATCACACCGAATTGATACAGAAACTCAGGCCTGCAATCTACGTTAGCACCGCAGTCCAACAAGAGGGTGGTATCGTCTTTTCCTATCTGTGGAAAAAACGCTGCAATGGCAGGTCTCTTTATTCCCTTGATTCGCCCAAGTCCAAGGAGTCCAGCTGCTAGAAGTGCGCCTGTACTTCCTCCAGATATGAAGACATCTGCTTCACCTTCCTTGACCATCTTCATTCCACGATTAATGGTCGAATCCTTTTTCTTGCGAACCGCCATTGCTGGGGATTCGTTATTTGTTATGACCTCTGTCGCATTCACGACCTCTATGTTACTTCCATTCCATTTCTGAACATCGAGTTCTGCTTTTATTAAATCTTCAGCGCCGATGATTACAACTGTATCGTCAATCTCTCTTGCCGCCTGAATCGCACCCTTTACTATTTCCTGAGGAGCGTGATCACCGCCCATACCATCGATTAGTATTCTCATAGTCCCTCCATGATTCGTAAACTACGCAAGCTAGTCTTCGCATATTTCATAGCCTATTACGAAAGCTTATATCAGTATTATGTAATACGTTTTTAAAACAAGCTTTAAATTAGCACATTATTATACCATAAAACGCTAGAACATGCGATATTTAAAGCCATCTAAGAAATATCACAACTAAAAAGTACTGCTCTATAATGGAGCAGCACTTTTTAGTTGCTATTGTCATTATCTTAATCTTAACTGTCCACAAGCAGCATCAATATCTGTACCAAGAGTTCGTCTGACGGATACTGCCACCCCTTGCTCTTCTAATAGTGAAGCAAAACTTCTAACGTTAGTCTTATGTGATGTCTTGTATCCAGTCCCAGAAACTTCGTTCAGAGGAATTAAATTCACGTGTGTAAGCCAGCCTTTCAAATGGCTTGCAAGTTCACGGGCATGCTCCGGCTCATCGTTTACACCGTCAATCAGTGCATATTCGAACGTAATTCGTCTCTTTGTAGACTCAGTGTAATTCCTACATGCTTTCATGAGCTCTGAATACTCAAAGCTCCTCGCTACAGGCATCGTACGGCAGCGAATCTCATCATTAGGAGCGTGAAGAGAAACAGCAAGATTCACTTGCGGAAAATCTTCACCAAATTTTTCAATAAATGGAATCAGACCACATGTAGACACAGTAATGTTTCTCATACCGAGATTATATCCTTGCTTGCTATTAATAAGCTTTATGAACTTTGATATGTTGTCATAGTTATCAAAAGGCTCGCCAATTCCCATAATCACAACGTGTCCAATATCTTCTCCGGTGATATTACGCATTTTAAGAACCTGCGCCAGCATCTCACCGCCAGTAAGGGATCTTTCAAGACCATTACGCGTCGAAGCACAGAACGTACATCCCATGCGGCAACCAACTTGAGAGCTAATGCATATAGAATTTCCATAATTATACTTCATAAAGACGGATTCGACTCTAGCTCCGTCACGAAATTCAAATAAACACTTTCTCGTACCATCCTTCTTAGACTCCTGAACCAAAATGGCCTCAGGAAGTCCAATGTAATATCTCTCAGCTAAAGCCGTCCTAAGCTTTGCTGGAATGTTAGTCATTTCATCGAAGGACTCTACACCCTTAGCAATCCAGCCAAATATCTGCTTTGCTCTAAATCGCTTATCTCCGCATGAAGAAACGACCCCGGCTAATTCGTCGGGATCGTAATCTGCGATATTGAGCTTAGAAGTTTTGTTGTAATTCTCTTCACTCATAATATTTAAATCTCTTAGCACTTTGCAACCGCAAGACCAGTCTTGTGTCCGTTGATATCGAACTTCTCTAGACCCGAAGCCTCAACTAATGAATCAGCAAGTGTCTCCTCCTTGATGTGGTCAGCCGCATCAAGAACCGCTGCCTTTACTTCTTCATCTGCTTCAAAACTGATGGTTATATGGTCTAGCATCTCAAAGTCATTCTGTTTACGCAGCTGCTGAACCTTGGATATAACCTCACGAACGTATCCTTCGTTAACAAGCTCTGGGGTTAGAGTCGTATCAAGAATAGTGAACACATTGTTTTCCATTCCTACGACGAAACCATCCTTTGCTGAAATTCTTACATCTAGGAAATCTTCTGTGATTTCATATTCTTTTCCGCCTAGTTCAAGCTTTACAGGACCAGCTGAAACATCAGCGATGAGTTCCTTCGCATCAAGCTTCGCTAGCTTTCCTGCAAATTCCTTTATATCCTTGCCAAGCACTGGTCCTGCAGCCTTGAAATCAGGCTTTACAGCAAAGTTCATATACTTATCAAGATCATTCTCAAACACAACGTTCTTAACGTTGAGCTCCTCCGTGATCAGAGGCACAAGGTCACTGATTAGCTCTTCATACTTACCGTCAACAATCACTTCGCTTAGAGGCTGTCTAACCTTGAGTCTCTCCTTCTCTCTTGTTCCTCTTCCGAGGTTAACTAGAGTCTTTACTAGCCCCATCCTCTCTTCAGTCTTCTCATCGATTAGATTACCGTTTGAAGTTGGGAAATGAGCGATATGAACTGTCTTTTCACCGGTTAGCTTAACGTACATCTCATCTGAGATGAATGGTGCAATCGGAGCAATCATCTTGATTACACCAAGAAGAACTTCATATGTTGTAGCATATACGCTCTTCTTATCGTCAGTCATTCCCTCCGCATAAAATCTTCTTCTAGCTCTTCTTATATACCAGTTTGAGAAGTCTTCAACGACAAAATCGTTGATAGCTCTTACTGTCTTCATGTGATCATATTCGTCCATATACTCAGTTACATTAGCAACGAGTCTATTGTATCTTGAAATGATCCATCTATCGAGTTCAGGTCTATTCTCATATGGAACATCAAGACTTGCTGGATCTAAGTCATCCATATTGGAGTATAGCACAAAGAAATTATATATATTTCTAAGTGTTCCGAAGAACTTGCTCTGTACGTCTTTAACACCTTCTTCATCGAACTTAGTTGGAGTCCAAGCAGGCGATACGGAAACGAGATACCAGCGAATTACGTCTGCACCATACTTGCTCATCATATCGAATGGATCTACAGTATTTCCTACATGCTTAGACATCTTCTTACCCTTTGCATCGAGGATAAGGTCATTAACAAGAACATTCTTATATGGTGCTCTATCCATAATAAATGTTGAAATAGCCATCAATGAATAGAACCATCCTCTAGTCTGGTCAATACCTTCGCAGATAAAGTCTGCTGGGAACAATTCTTTCTCAAATCTATCCGCATTCTCGAATGGATAATGCCACTGTGCATAAGGCATAGCGCCTGAGTCAAACCAGCAGTCCATAACCTCAGGAATTCTCTCCATAGTCTTGCCGCAGCATGGGCACTTGAAGTGAATGTCGTCTACATAAGGTCTATGAAGCTCGATTGTATCAGGATTTACATCCTCAACAGCTTTTTCGGCAAGTTCTGCACGGCTTCCTGCACTCTCAAGATGACCGCACTCACATCTCCATATTGGAATTGGAGTTCCCCAGTATCTAGATCTAGAGATATTCCAGTCTTTAACGTCTGCAATCCAGTTACCGAAACGTTTTTCTCCAACGTATGGTGGATACCAATTTACAGTATTGTTATTAGCAACTAAATTATCTCTAAGCTTAGTCATCTCGATATACCAACCTGGCTTAGAATAGTAAACTAGTGGTGTATCGCATCTCCAGCAATGTGGATAATTGTGAACCATCTTTTGCTTTGCAAACACCTTATCCTCTGCAGCGAAATACTTGAGTATCTCAACATCAAGACCTTCTTCCATTACAAAACGACCTTCCCATGGAGTCGTCGTAAAGCAGCCCTTCTCATCTACGGGCTCTGCAAAGTCTACACCATACTTGCGACAAGTATTATAGTCATCTTCACCAAATGCATATGCAGTGTGTACGAGGCCAGTACCATCTTCAACAGTAACGTAATCTGCAGTTGCAACATAAAAGCCTTTTACATTATCAAGGTCTTCTCCATATACAAACGTTGAAAGGGGTTCATAAGGTACATATTCTAGGTCCTTGCCGGTCATCTCTTCAAGTACTTCGTACTTGCCCTCACCTAGGACCTTGTCTGCGAGGTTCTTTGCAACGTAGAAGATATTTCCCTCTTCTTCGCCCTCAAGCATCTTAGCTCTTACATATACAACCTCTGGACCAACTGTAATTAAAATGTTAGAAGGAAGTGTCCATGGTGTTGTTGTCCAAGCTAGGAAATACTCATTTTCTCTATCTCTGCGCTTGAACTTACAGGTTACAGTAAGAACTGGATCTTCTTTGTACCCCTGTGCTACCTCATGAGAAGCAAGACCGGTTCCACATCTTGCACAGTAAGGGAGAACCTTGTGTCCCTCATAGATGAGCCCGGCATCAAAAAACTTCTTTATAATCCACCAAGCAGATTCGATATAGTTGTTGTCATACGTGATGTATGGATCATCCATATCAGCAAGATACGCCATCTTCTCTGACATTTCACGCCAAAGACTAGTGTACTTAAATACTGACTCACGACACTTTTCGTTAAATTCCTTGATTCCGTACTTCTCGATATCGTTCTTTCCGGACATACCAAGTTGCTTCTCTACCTCTATTTCAACAGGAAGACCATGAGTATCCCAACCAGCCTTACGCTTAACCTGAAATCCCTGCATCGTCTTATATCTATTGATTGAATCCTTCAATGTTCTCGCCATTACATGGTGTATACCAGGCTTACCATTAGCTGTTGGAGGTCCCTCATAGAATACGAAACTAGGATCTCCCTCTCGTTCCTTTACGCAGAGATGCAGAAGATCTATGTCAGACCAATGCTGAACCTGTTCTTCTTGAATATCTGCTACTGATTTCTCAGATAAGTTTTCAAACATTTTTAATATCCCTTCCTCTAACATCATTTATTATTAATATAAACAAAATATTTATTCATTTTACTATCCAAAGCACAAATTGTCAATAAACGAGCGCTATGTATATAGCCAAAAACAAATACTATGATTTGGTCTTATACCTAAGAGTTTCTTTGATTTTATCAACGATTTCGCCGTGATTGACTATCCTTAGATCAGGGTAAGATTTAAGAATTCTACCAGTCCCGAAGAACTTAGTCTTACGCATCTTCTTATAAAATTCTTCTCTTGCAAGCTCATAGTCTCTCTTCATATCTGCAAGTTCCTTTGCAACCTCAGCCCTTCTCTCTGCAGCTGCATCCCTAATTTCAGCGTTGAAGGAGGTGCTTTCGGCTCTATAAGCGTCAACCTTTCCCTTAGCATTTATGGCATCATCACCTATTCTAGTACTGAGCAAGTCACTGAATTCAGTCATCGATTTTTTCATATCATCAAGACGCGTAATCCTTTTGTTAAGTCCGAGCGTGATAAGTACAGAAACAGCGAAGTCTGAAATAAACGCAATATATGCTATAAGAAGCAATATTATCCCAAATGTAGATGTTCCCAGGCCCCCGAATACTACCTCAACAAATGGCTGTATTCGCCTCACTACAACCAAAATTCCAAATCCCCATATAATGCTGAATTCTAGGCAAATATATCCATGATAATTAAATGGTTTCGAAGTATAATCCCACCATCTAGCATGAAATATTTTTAAAAGCGCATATCCTCCGACTAACTCAAGCATTGTGGATAGCAACATACCAAGGAGAAACACCTGTACATCTGTAGTAAATGAACTATGGTCTAATCCAAGCGCCTTTACCAGAAGGATAACAAAAAGCGAACCAAAACCGTATATCGGACAAATAGGTCCATTTAAAAATCCTCTATTTACGACAATTCCTTTACTGATTGCTTGATAAATAACTTCTGTAATCCAGCCGATTACTGCATATACAAGAAAAAATATTGCAATATCAGTCAGTATATATCCAGCTATCATTGTCCCTCCCTTTGATTGTGACCTCCAAATTCCTTTAAGAGCCTCTCCTGACTGTCGAACATTATACCATTAGATGCGATATTAACATATCTCCCATCTGAAAGAAAGTACTTAGCCCTGGCGTTATCCATCATATTCATCCGCATAATTAACTTTATCTTCGCAATACAAGTTTCATCTGTTATAGGGAAAGCTAGCTCAAAACGTTTATCCATATTTCTGTTCATAATATCCGCCGATGAAATATACACACGTTCATCTGAGCCACTTCCGAATATATATACGCGAGAATGCTCTAAGAACCTACCTACAATGCTTATTATTTGAATATTATCGGTGTATTCTTCTACACCAGGCAGGATTGTACAAATTCCTCTAACTATCATGCGAACTTTAACACCAGCCTGTGATGCCTCAGATAGCTTTTCTACGATGTAACGGTCTGAAAGTGAATTTACTTTTATAAAAATTCTTCCTTTAGATCCCTTTGCACATTCACGCTCAATTAACTCAATAAGACGCTTCCTCATACAAGAAGGTGATGTAATTATATATCTAAATTGATTATCAATAATCCCATCGATGGCATTATCGAATAGAATTGAAACCTCCTCACCAAGTATACGGTTTGATGTTAGAATTGAAAAATCAGTATACTGGTGTGCTGTAGTTTCGTTATAATTTCCGGTTCCAACCTGCGTAATGATTTCTTGCTCTCCAATTTTACTAAATGACTTTTTAAAGACAATCTGACATGCCTTAAAATGCGACTTAAATCGCTTAGTTCCGTAATATACTTCACATCCAGAATCTTTAAGTTTTTTTGCCCAATCTACGTTATTGGCCTCGTCAAACCTAGCCCTGAGTTCAATAAGTACTCTAACACGCTTACCATTATTAGCAGCTTTTATCAAATATTCGATAATTCTAGGATGACTGGTCATTCTATAAATACTGATTTTTATTTCTTTGACTTTACTATGGCTCGCAGCTTCTCTTAAAAGTTCAAGCAAGTTATCCATTGAATCATAAGGATATGCATCGAGCAAATCCCTTTCCATTATCAGATCTATAATATTGGCTCTAACCTTTTTCTCAGAATTTGTTTTACGTAATTCAGGAAATGAGTTATTCAAAACTATGTGCCTTGATAGGTGCTCCTTTAAGGAGCCTAGGTGACTTAACGACGGAATATTGGAACAAAGAACTAATTCCTCATTTGGAAGCTTAAGAATATCTTTCAAGCAATCATAGAGACTATTATCAATACATTCGGAATATGCAAATGCTCCTACAAACTCTGAATTTCCACGCTTATCAAGCATCTTTTTTATTCGTTCTATTGCGCCAGTTCCAAGATTGAAATTGTCATATTCAAAGTCAATATCAGCATTTCTAAAAGCCGTAAAAGCTATAAACCCTTTTGGTTCAAATGGGAAACATATATTATTCAGATACAATCTAATAAGCTCTAAAGGAAGTAATAAATTAATACCATACGAATTGCGAACAATTACACCTTTTAAAAGCGACTCTGGAATTTCAACTATCATCAGTTTTCTGATATTATCTACAGAAGTATCAATAAGAATATACTGATGACTATCTTTTATGTTTTCCGAAATATCGCTTTTATCAACAAATTGCGGCTTAAAACTCGATGAAAACTTCATAAGAAACTGCCCATCAACAAAGTCGTAATCAGATTCCGTTAAATCTTTATAAGAACCGCAGTGCACACCTATTTCTCTCAGTTCTTTGTATATCTGTTCAGTTATCATTTCAGCTTTTTCATTAATTGTACGTATCTCACGCCATATGTAATGAATCTGCTCATCTGAATTAAGACCGGACATTGTGTCTCGTGTTAGCGAATCAACCTTTCTAATATTGTTCAAACTACCAATACGTACCCGTATAAATTCTGCTAAATTTTTTTCGTAAATCAATCTAAATTTTACTCTTTCAAGAATCGGATTCATGGTATTTGCAGCTTCATTTAATACTCTCTCGTTAAACTTAAGCCACGAGAGATCTCGGTTCTGTGTAAACCCTTCAAGATAAAGCTCACTCATCGATACGCCTCACTTTAATTATTATTCAAATCTTCCAGCTTTTTCATCAGAAATCCCTCTCTTACTCCCGATTCGGAGACAGTTATTTCATCGTAACCTAGTTTATCCATAATCGTCTTCTGTATACACATCCCTGTGACAAGCGACTGAACACGCTCTGGCTTTACTTTGAGTAACGTTCTGATAAAGTCCCTTTGATTAGTAAAATATAGTTCAAACAGCTCGTCATACTCTCTTGCAGAAAGTGTAGCCGTACTCTTGCTCCTATCCAAAAGCTTATTTGCGAGCTTGCATGTGGCCCTGACAGTACCTCCAATCGCATATACATGCCCAGGTGAAGCTTTAACATCTTTTGGAATACGCAGCTTCAAAAGAAGCTTCTCAGTTTCTTTCTTAATCGATGATAACTCTTCTTTTGTAGGAAATATCTCAGCTACATGTCGGTGATAAGCATTGAGAGATCCTATAGGCATGGTATCAGCAAAAATTATCTCATCCCCTGTAAATATAGATATTTCTGTGCTACCTCCACCACAATCTGTAAGCATTCCAGTAGCATCTCCGATATCCTTCATTATGCCGTAGTAATCGTATCTAGCCTCATCCTGACCCGTTATTACATCTACTTCAAATCCAACTTCATCCTTGATGCGTGCGACAATTTCTTTTTTATTCTTAAGTTCCCTTATGCTTGCAGTAGCTATTGCAAATACGAGGACATTAGACATTCCGTCTACTGCAATCCTAAACTGTTTGAGTGCATCAATCATAACTTCTACTCCTTCTGCACTCATCTCATTATCATTTATATATCCAGCAATTCCACATGAAATCTTGTTGCTCATAATCTGACTGAAAGACTTATCATTCCCTATGTTATAAACCGCCATTCTTATCGTGTTAGAACCAATATCAATTATTACGTACATATATACATTACCCTTCGTGTTTTATTAGTCGTAGTCATTCTAACAAAATTAATAGTATTTATAAACAAAAATCATAATTTAAAATTTGTTTTTTTGTTTAATAACAATAAAACAGAGTGCGCACCCATGCACACTCTGTATCCGAACGATATTAACTTCGATCAATAACTACTTGCTTGTTCCGAAATCTACCTTCACATTTTCACGTTCAGCTTCTGACGAAACTTCGAACATTGGCTTCGCTTCATATCCGAACATCCTTGCGATGATTGCTGAAGGAAATACTCTGCATTTTACGTTGAACTTCTTTACAACAGCATTGTAGTACTTGCGAGAATTAGCGATATCATTCTCAACTGCTTTTAGCTGCTCCATTAGCTCGATAAAGTTCGCATTTGCCTTTAGATCTGGATACGACTCTGCAACAGCAAACAAGCTTCTTAAAGTACCAGATAGGATATTCTCATTCTCAAGCTTTTCAGCAGTTGTAGAGGAATTTCCAACGGCAGATCTAGCTGCTGTTACAGCCTTGAGTGTCTCCGATTCATGAGCTGCATAACCCTTTACAGTCTCAACCAGATTAGGAATTAGGTCAAATCTCTTCTTGAGATACACATCCATAGTCGAGAAAGCTTCATCACAGTTTACAGCTAGCTTTACAAAGCCATTATATGTAGCAATAACCCATAGTAGCAGAAGTACGACCACCGCTAAAACTATCCAAATTACCATTTTTACACCTCTTCTTTATTAAAAAGTAATAACTATTAATATCTATTGATTCGTTATATTAGCACATCAGTACACTTACTTCAACATATGAAACGTACTTAATTTATCTTGTGATACAGCCTCTACCAAGAGCCGCCTCCGCCACCACCGGAGCCTCCGCCAGAGAAACCACCACCACCAAATCCGCCGATTCCACCACCACTATCAGCATGTGCGGCAGCAATTCCAGAATACGTGCTATGCTGAATGCTGTTCATTATCATGTTCATCCTCATGTAATCGAACGTAGTTGCGTTATATGAGCTAAATCCAGCGTGTTCAGGGATCTTGATGGTATTGAATTTATTTATCCATTTATCCGTTAGTCCTAGAACATATGCATAAGGCAGAATATTGTAAAAGTAAGAAGGTTCGCTTTCTACAAGTTCATTGATTCTATCAAGCTCAGCAGTTTCTATAAATTCTTTGAATCCCAGTATCTCGCCATAAACCTTGCGGTTGTATTCAGTTCTGCTCTGGATATTCGACAACAGGAAAGGCATAGCGACTGTATATACGACGAGTATTATTAATAAGTACATCTCCCCTTCACCTTTGCCGGCAAAATACAATGAGTTTATCAGGGTGCTCATATACACAAAATAAATTAATAGCCATACAATAACCCTAAAAGTTAAACTGCCAGGACCTAAAGATTTGCGATAGAAGAATGCATCATTTAACTTACGAAGTATCAGAAGCCATATCGATGCCCAAATACCCAATACGAAGATTATTACGAAAATGGCCATTATACCACCATATTTTGAACCAAACAAAACATCGACGGAACCAGCTCTATATGCACTGAACACAATGCTAAGTATATAACCTATCGCAGCAATAAATGTAGCAAAAATCCCCTTCGCATCCGAAGCGGTAGATACAATAGCCTTATCTCCAGTATATCTATCCTTTAGCTGCGACTTAATCGTGTCATATGACTCTCCGATTGATTTTCCAGACTCTTTTATGCTAATCGTGCTTCCCACCGCCGGAGCAGATTTTTCATCAAATATTGCATTATACATCTTCTTTACAAATGCCGGTTCATCGCTCGGTGCTTGTAAAGCTTTTATGGTTATTTTTTTCTTCTCCCCTTCAATAATCTGTATATATCCTTTTGATGCTAGGTATAGATATAATGAAGTAATGTCCTTTTTATCAATCACACCATCTGCGAGATATCCAAGCTCAGCTGGTGTTATACCTTCAGGCGGATTGAACATTATAGGTGCGACAATATCTGCGTCCTTCTTTCTTGTAACCTTGATATAAATTAATAATATAAGACAGATGACGAGTACTGCAGCGTTTGCGACACTACTCCATGCTTTGCTTGGAGCCCCAACCCAGTAACCATCCGGTGTCTTGACCATCAGCGTTACTCCAGAATTAGAGCTTATAGCAGCATCTTCATATGACAATGTGTTATTCGCTTTATCATATGTCCACTTGCTATTATCCTCAGTAGATGAACCATATGAACCTGCATATCCCTTCATCTCGGTGTATTTGAAATCACTTGGAAGTGAAACATTGATTTTTGAAGATGCAATCGATGTTTCCCATCCTGATGGAAGTACATCTACATAAATGTTATTCTCTTGATTACTTTGTATATAATTATAAATTTTATACTTTATAACATATGTTTTCTCACCCGTCACATAAGAATGAGCACTCCCAATCCTGATGTTAACGTTGTTATCCTTAGTTACTTTAAAATCACCACCTTCAACGCTGATATCCTTGATCTTATAGTTACTAGCAATAGGAATTTTTCTAATAATTCCATGCTTTGCATATCTAAAATCGACTTTTATCGTCTCAGTGAAGTCATATGAGTAATCCTTATTAACCTTTACATCTACATCAAAGATCTTTGTAGTATATCCTGACCTAGTATAATCTTGCTCAGCCAATGGCGATGCTTGATTTTGATTGTAGTAGTTTGTATATGAGCTAGAGTAAGAATTAGAATATGAATTATAAGAAGAACTCCCATAAACATCACTCTTGATAGCTATACCCATTGTAACCACAAATATCACAACCAGAATCAGAGTTATTTTACTAAGCATGTTCCTAAATGCCTTATGATACATAGTTAACCCCTTCAGTTTTAATCATCTAGATTGATATTATACCAATAAAGTACGTCTTTAATAATATCAAAAAAAGCATAGCGGTAAAACCACTATGCTCATTTTAATACTTATTTAATAAGAATTAGTCTTCTACTAGTTCTCTTCTAGATAGATTGATTCTGTTCTGATTGTCGATTTCAGTTACCTTGACAACAACCTTATCTCCAATGTTCATTACATCTTCAACCTTGTCAACTCTATGGTTAGCAATCTTAGAGATGTGTAGCAGACCTTCCTTACCAGGGAGAATTTCGATAAATGCACCGAAGTTCATAATTCTCTTAACTTCACCCTCATAAGTCTTGCCAACTTCTACATCAGCTGTAAGATACTCAATCATAGACTTAGCCTTAGCAGCACTAGCTTCATCGGAGCTATAGATACTGATTAGACCTACATCGTCGTCAGAAATATCAACCTTGCAGCCTGTCTCTTCCACAATCTTGTTAACATTCTTGCCGCCAGGTCCAATTACTAGCCTTACCTTGTCAGGGTGCACTCTCATCGAGATGCATCTTGGCGCATATGGTGATAGTTCAGCTCTTGGTGCAGCAATCTCTTCTAGCATGCTTTCAAGGATATATGCTCTACCAACTCTAGCCTGTTCAAGTGCTTGCTCTAGAATTTCTCTAGATAGACCATGAACCTTGATATCCATCTGAATTGCAGTAATTCCATCAGGAGTACCAGTTACCTTGAAGTCCATGTCTCCGAGGAAGTCTTCCATGCCCTGGATATCAGATAGAATTGCATATCTACTGCTTCCATCCTCTTCGACTCTCTCGATTAGACCCATCGCTATTCCTGATACAGGCTTCTTGATTGGAACACCGGCATCCATCAGAGCAAGGCAAGAGCCGCAAGTTGATGCCATCGAAGATGATCCGTTTGAAGATAGAACCTCCGATACCACTCTGATTGCATATGGGAATTCCTCTTCGCTTGGAATTACAGGAAGAAGCGCTCTCTCAGCGAGTGCTCCGTGACCGATCTCTCTTCTGCCTGGGCTACGAGGTGGCTTTGGCTCACCTGTAGAGTAACCTGGGAAGTTATATTGATGCATGTATCTCTTGGTAGTTCTATCGATATCAATGCTATCTAAATCCTGTGCCTCTGATAGAGGTGCAAGTGTAGCGACTGATAGAACCTGAGTCTGCCCTCTCTTGAATAGTCCTGTACCATGTGCTCTTGGCAGGAATCCTGTCTCTGAGAATAGAGGTCTAATCTCACTTAGTTTTCTATTGTCTGGTCTTACACCTTCATCAAGGATCATTGATCTAACCTGTTCCTTTTTGATGGCGTATAGAACCTCGCCTACTTCCTTATCCCTGTCTTCGAAAATCTCTGCAAAGTGTTCATGAGTTTCAGTCTCGACTTTCTCCATATTCTCGAGACGCTCAAGCTTATCAAATGTCTTTATCGCTTCAATCATCTTGTCTGTAGCGTAAGCACGAACGGCTTCATCAACATCGTCATCAGCCTTGAAAACTACGTATTCCATCTTCTCTTTGCCAACTTCATTAGCAATTTCCTCAATAAATACGCATAACTGCTTGATCTCTTCATGAGCGAACATGATTGCATCAAGCATGTCACTCTCGGAAACTTCATTCGCACCAGCTTCAACCATCATGATAGCTTCCTTAGTTCCAGCTACTGTTAAGTCTATATCTGACTTCATTCTCTGCTCATATGTAGGATTGATGATAAGCTCTCCATCTACTCTTCCCACTTTTACAGATCCTGTAGGACCATCCCAAGGAATGTCAGATGTAGCTAGGGCAACAGATGAACCAATCATAGCTGCAACTTCAGGCGAGCAGTCATGATCAACGCTCATAGCTACTGCAACAACTGAAACATCATTTCTAAACCCCTTTGGAAATAGAGGTCTGAGTGGTCTATCCATAAGCCTAGAAGTTAAAATTCCGTGCTCACCAGGTCTTCCTTCTCTCTTGATGTATCCGCCAGGGATTTTTCCTACAGCATACATCTTCTCTTCATAGTCGCAGCTTAGAGGAAAGAAATCAATGTCCTGTCTTGGCTGCTTCGAAGCTGTAGCTGTACAGTTTACAACGGTATCCCCATATCTAACTGTAACTTGGCCGTTTGCCTGTTCACAAACCTTTCCAATTTCAAGCTGTAACAGTCTACCGCCTAGTGCTGTTCTAAATGTGTGATAATCAGTGAATCTTCCCATAATTAACAACTCCTTCCTGTTAATCGTACTATTTTACTAATAAGATTCGCATTGCAAGTCAATCATTATATTAGATTGACTTCGGGATTATTCCCTCCTATATACAAATAAGCGGGATACACATCCCGCTTATATTGTCAGATAATATTACTACTTTCTGAGGCCGAGTCTAGCAATAAGTGCTCTGTATCTCTCGATATCAGCATCCTTAAGATACTTAAGTAGGTTTCTTCTCTGTCCTACCATCTTAAGAAGACCTCTTCTTGAATGGTAATCCTTAGCGTGCTCCTTGAGGTGTCCGTTAAGATCGTTGATTCTGTAAGTTAAAATCGCAACCTGAACCTCTGGGGAACCCGTATCGCCTTCCTTAGTAGCATACTCTTTGATAATTTCCTGCTTCTTTTCCTTTGTAAGCATCGTTTCTCCTCCTATTGGTCATCCGCCCTCACATCGCCACCGTTCGGAGTAACGTGTAGCCGAAGCAAGGGTATAAAAAATTACTTTGTTATACTATCATACATACGTGTATCTGTCTAGTTTTCGAGCAAATTACTTTAGTGAATTCAGATACGCTTTTGTATCATCGCTAACCCTATAGCTCTCTTTTGCCTTCTGAATGGTTTTGCGATGCACCCATTCATCAAGCCTTTTGTTCTCGATATATGGAATCGTTTCGTCATATTGCTTAGCAAGTGCAGTTGCAAAGTACCACGCCTGCATCATCCTCACATAATATTCATCAGATTTAACTCCTGCCACCCATTCCAGATATTGTGGATCAAACGCATCATCGAGATAGAACTCCAGCAGTACTCCAATTCCAAATCTAACGGTATAAGTATCACCCGATGAAATCCATCTCTTAACTTCATTTTCAAGTTTATTCAGATTACCCTTGAATGCTTTCTTAAAGCTGAGCAAATCACAGGTTGCCCAGTTATCTACATATGGAAGCAGCTTATCTATTTCACTTAAAGCCTCTTCATAGTCACTTATCATACAGATGATCATCCCATGGAGATTAAGCTCTTCATAATACTCGTGAGGAAGGTCGCTTATGAACTCTCCATAATCACCAGATTTAAAAACTTCCTTTGCGAGTTTCCTCAGTGCTGGAGTTCTAACTCCTATTACTGTATCCGGATTAACCCCTGGAATTAGCTTGCAGTGGAATTTCTTATAGTCAATGTCCTGCATATCAAAAAGCTTGCTTCTAATCTCTTTTATCTTCACGGCATTTCCTTTCGATGCTCTTACTATTGAAGAACATCATTATATTAGCGATGAGTAATAGCAGTACAACTATGAACGCTGCCGATTCATGAATTCTTCGCGTAAAGAAGTCCCCGATGATTGCCCCGCATATAAAAAACATTATGCATCCATAGTAATGAAGACTCTTTCGTATATAATTAAAATCCTTTGTCGCCATGTACATATTTATATTCATGGTTCCTGTCTTGAGGTTTCCCGTACACATCGTAGTAGAAATAGTATATCCACGCACTTTTGCAAAAGTCACAACCTGAATACCACACGTTAACGATATAAGTGAGTTTGCAAGTAGGTTATACTCCTGTGGTAGGAATCCTGCTACAAACATAGCAATGATTTCGAAACAAATAGTGACCTGACGCCAATGAAGTCTTGTCGGTCTATTTTTGCGAATTATTTTTACGTGCTGGGAAATCATAACTCCCCCTGCAAATGAAACTATAGGTATTAGGTAATGAAATATATTTCGTATATTGTGATTACCTAGGCTGATTGCAAGCAGTACTATGTTACCAGTTGCAGCGTTAGCAAAAACTCCACCCCTGCAGGTATATGAATAAGCATCCATAAATCCACCGCATATTGCAAGCAGTATTCCTATTCTCATTGATTCAGAAGTTTCAAACTCCTTTTTCATATTTCCCCCTACTCTAAGCAAATGGATTCCATGCCTCTTCAGCTTGCTCAGACTCCTCTCTCTGAATTTTATTTTGTTCATCAATAAGAAGGGCAACAATTTCAGAGCTTCTTTGACTAGCAGCCATATCCACGAGTTCGCTGATGAAGGCTGATTTCACTAGATTTCTTCTAACCATATAGCTTATCGCAAGAGTTCTAGAATCAGTAATAGCCCTTCTCGTAAGCCTATCACCATGTTCGTCGATATATCTGTAGATTAATTCTGACTCATTAGGCTTTTCCTGACTTACATCATCACTGCTATGTTTTTCCAAATAAGAAAGAACCGCAACATCTCTGATAGCCTCAGGGAGGACTTCAAGTTTCTCCGGACCCATATGTAGCGTCGTCAGTTTAGGGACCCTGCTGAATGCATTATCATCTACCACGTCAATGCTATTCGGTAAATAAATCTCGATTAGAGAGTTACAATCAATGAACATCTCATCATCAATAACCTTAGTTCCTTTTGGAATTGCAACCCTTTCAAGAGCCCAGCAATTCTCAAATACACCCTTCCCAAACTCATCTACAGTCTGTGGCAGAATTATCTCCTTCATGCTATAACACATTCTAAAAGCGTAATTACCAATGCTCTTGACCGATTCTCCCATTTCAATCGCTTTAATCTGTCCTCTTTCGCTAAACGCCCTATCTGCTATCGCAAACACGAATTTAGGAATAACAACTCGTGACACATTTTCATCATAATTGATAAGTGTGTGTCCTGCTATTAGCTTTGGCATACAGACTCCTTACTATTCTAAACCTTCAATCTCTCTGGTAAGCTCCTGCTCCCTGTCGCTCATCATAAGCCCCTTGCTCCACCTCGAGTATTCTTCACTTCCATGCTTCCCTAGGAAGCCCGCACTATATCTATCTTCTGAAAGAGTTCTAACAAATATCATCATTTCGTTATCTCCCTCAAAAGAGCTTTCTATAAAATTAAATGAGTTTCTGAGGCGATCCTGCACCGACTTTACAAGAGCATTTCTCTCATCGTTTAGTTTACTCATCTCACCAGTAATAACTGACGAAGGTTCACCTATTCCACCCATGACATTGTGCATGATGTCTCTCATGGTCTGGATAGACTTTCTTGCAATTCTCTCGTTCATCTTAGATATAGAGTGTGCTTTCTTACGATCCTCTAAATCAAGTTCCATATCGGAGGATATAAGCTTCAAAATATGAGCAGCTTTATCAAGCTTTGCACCTAGTAATTCATCCTTTTGAATCTTAATACGGCTCACTACTTCATCTATAACTGCAGATTTCACAAACTCACGTCTAAATTCTGAGCCTAGAGCATCACTTAATAATCTGACGACCATAATGCGCTCATCAAACGGGGCATCTGCGAGTTTCGCAGCCGCTTTATCAAAGCCTGTACCTGCAAGAATTCCAGCGATATCATACTCTCTCCTATAGCGATAAAACAAATCGTAGTACGAAGTAAAATCGCGAGCGATTCTCTCATCCTGAATATACTGGCTCACCAGTGCGAGATTAACTTCGATATCGTTTTGTTCATATAGGTAGATCATCTCAGATAGATCTACCCATCCTCTAGCTGTTACAAAGAGCTTGCCATCGACCGTAAGCCTTACACTATAGAAGTCATCTTTTTTGATGCTTAAATAATTTAGTACTGCAGCATGAACAGCATTATTTCTAGCATATACGAGCCACGGATCAAGCTCCGGTTCTACATCAATTCTCTTAAGTCTATCGAGTGTTGCAAGATCGAATTCCCTTGCCGAGTTATTGTACTCCAGAGGATTTCCTGCCGTTACGACCACCCAGCCCTCAGGAAGTCTATGGCGGCCAAATACTTTCATTTGAAGAAACTGCAGCATTGCGGGCGCAAGTGTTTCCGATACACAGTTAATTTCATCTAAGAAGAGAATTCCTTCCCTCTTACCAGTTTCTTCCATCTTGTCATACACACTAGCAATGATCTCACTCATGGTGTATTCCGTAGTCCTATAGCTATCATCACCATACTGATGTTCAGAAATGAAAGGCAGTCCTATTGCACTCTGCCTAGTGTGGTGCGTCATAGAATATGACACCAGAGCGATATCCATTTCCTCTGCCACTTGTGACATAATCTCAGTCTTGCCAACTCCCGGTGGTCCTACGAGAAATATTGGTCTCTGCCTCTCAACCTGAATCTTATATTCTCCAAATTCATCTTTTGATAGGTATGAAATAACTGCATATTTCACCTGATTCTTTGCTTCTTGAATATTCAATTTATCTCCATTTCCACATACCTAGATATGTTTCACTCGTCAAAATACACCTTCATCGCCCACGCCGGAACATCATCGCCGCATGCATCATCATCTACGAATATAAATGCAGTGTCGTACACCGGCTTTCGTTTTGGGTAAGTCCCTTTTCCATCCGTAAAATACAGCAGACCTCTTAGATTTCTTAGTTCCTTCTTACGTATGAGCTCATTTATATAATGGAATACTGGGCGAAAATCTGTACCGCCAAGGCCTTTAATTTCTAAATTGCGCAGAAAACCATCCACATCATCCCGGTTCTTAAGCACTGTGTCATCCTGAATCTCTGCATCACATTGTACCACATGAATGTTAAATTTAGCTCCGATAACATCGTTGTTACAAAGTATCTCGAAGCTTTTGTCAACAAACTTCTTCACTAGCTCACCATCCGTGGATCCTGATGTGTCAATTGCTATAACGAGGTCACGAATATTCTTCTCGTCTTTGTACTCGAGGGGCTCGATGAGTGGCATGTCTCTATACCTATTTAATCCATACGTATACATGATATAGTCAAATGAATCGTCATCGACCTTAAGAGTCTCATGATTGGCAGCAAATTTCCTGAGAAATGTGCTGTAATCTATTCGTTTCTCCTCAGCATACCTTAGCTCTCGCTTCATCGTTCCACCAACGTCACCGAAGCTTGCATCATCCATTTCGAGTGCGGTTTTTACCGTCTCTCGAATCTTATCCCAATCCTGGTCAGATAGCAGCGCTGCACCATCGCATTCTTCATTATTGCCTAACTCCTCTATGCTCGTTATATTAAACTTCGTATCAGTATCATCGTCGAAGCTTCGCTGCTGATTTTCCTCCTGATCTTGCAGACTAGAATTTTCTAACTCATCATCACTCGCTTCGGAAGTTTCAACTGGCTTATTCGAACTCTTATCAGCTCCGTACCACAGCAAATGATCATCTACTGTAAATAGTTCTCGCATCAGCCCTACTTCAGCTTCAATCGGTGGGTCATTTACAAAAGACTTATATAGTCTATCAACCGAAAGCCTCCCTCGTTTAGCTTTAATTCTTTTAAGTTCATCTCTTCTTTCACTGCTTTCAGGTGTATTTAAGCAGGGTGCTCCAAGCGACTCAATCATTTCTTCAACAGCAATATCTGATGCCAAATCCCAGTATAGTCTATTTACCTTCTCACTCACATAGTAGTGTTTGAAAATGCAGTGAAGAAGAACATGCATATAATCATGTGTGAAAGAAGAAAGGCCGCGCTTCATTCTAGCAAATATCTCATCGCTACTATAGTACAGCGTTGTTCCATCTACCATGAAAACACCCTTCTTATCGAGCGCAATTTCTTTTTTGAGCGCAAAAACAGCAGAGTCCATAAACCGCATGCTTGCGACGATCTTGTCCTGTGCTGCGGCAATTATCTTCTCTGCTAAAATCGCATCTTTATTTAATTCTCTATCTTTATGTTCATTATTAAAGCGCTTTGACACCATGGAATCTCCTAGCTGATTCTACATCATCAGCGATGTGTTCGGTGAGCAGCTCTATACTTTTAAATTTAACCTCTGGTCTATGAAGCCTAAGAAATTCAATTTTTATCTCTCTTCCATATAATTCTTCATTTACGCCAAATATGTGCGTCTCAATAGATTTATTATAATCACCAATAGTCGGTTTATTACCGACGTTAGACACACTATTAAAAGTAGAAAGACCCACTGAGGTGCGTGTAAAATACACTCCATTCATAGGCGATATCTTGGTCGAACTAAGTTCAATGTTAGCTGTCGGAAATCCTATTTTTGAACCGATATGATTTCCGTGAATCACAGTGCCATTGATGGTAAATGGTCTACCGAGATATTCATTAGCCTTTGTGATATCCCCGGCTTCTATGTATTTTCTTATGGCAGTTGAGCTAACTATTTCAGAACCAACTTTAACCGGGGGAATTATACTAGTTTCATATCCGTATATACTACCAAGTTCAAGGAGCAAATTGTCGTCACCACTAGCCCTTGTACCAAAACGGTAATTAAAGCCACAAGATACGCCTTTCGCCTTTAGCTTATCACATAGAATATCTTTAATGAATACCTCTGGCAACATATTCATCGTAACTTCATCAAATGGCACATCGAACACTACTTCAATTCCTGCGTCTTCAAAAAGCTGCAACTTTTCATCATCATTAGCAATAAAGAGTACGCCACCACCAGTCTTCCCAAATAGCTCGCGTGGATGATTTGAAAATGTAAAACAAGCTGGCCTTACACCAAGCTTTGCTGCCAGCTTAACGGCAGACTTTAAAATCTTCTGGTGTCCTATATGGACACCGTCAAAATTACCCAATGCAACTGACGTTTCAAAATCTATATTAATATCTGCAAGTGATCTGTACACCTTCATATTAATTTCTATTACCCATTACTTTCTCTGGTTTCAGGCTGCCATCTTCTTTCATCAGGCAAGTTCCTAGAAAAGCACCTTCTTCACCATATAGTCTGTATATGTCGCTGAAGAAGTTTAGCTCGTCCTCTGCGATATCAAAACTCCCTTTGTTAACTAATTTTTCTTTTTGCTTGATAGCATCGCAGGCCTCCTCATAAGTCATATAGTACTTTTTTTCTATAGTTCTGCCATTAAAATAGAATGGCTCGCTACCGTTTTTAAGCACAAGCTTTCTGAGATTAACAATAGTAGATTCGCCGCTGATGATAATATCATTTAATTCTGACTCACTCATTTCTAGCACCTGCTCCAGATCATATGATGATTCGTCTGTAAATACGCCACTCTTCCTTCTCACAAGCTTAGTCATCGTCGCTCCAACTCCTAGCAATTCACCTATCTCAGAACAAATACTCCTTATATATGTGCCCTTCGAACAAGTTACGATAAAAGATACTTTTTTTAAATCGATATCTATAAAATTAAATTCAAAATGCTTTATCTCTATATGGCGCTTTTTCGCTTCGATATCTATTTCCTGCCCTTCGCGAGCATACTTGTACAGAGGACGTCCATTAACCTTTAGCGCCGAATATTTAGGTGGAATCTGTGTGATCGTACCCCTATATCTACAAGCAAGTAATTCGATGTCCTCTGATGTAATATCTTTAACTTCGCGCTCTTCAAGCACATCGCCGGTAATATCTAATGTATCTGTAATCTTACCAAGCTCTAATTCTGCTTCATAAGTCTTCCAATCGTGATCGTAATATTCAATTAGTCTCGTGTCCTTGCCAAAGCAAATAGGAAGAACTCCCGTCGCCATCGGATCGAGAGTTCCAGTGTGTCCAACTCGCTTGATTCCGAGCTTACGCCTAAGTTTAGCTACTACATCGTGAGATGTGTAGCCCTCAGGTTTATTAATGTTTATAACACCGCTATTTTTCATCATTTGACCTAACAAGTTCAGCCTCGAGAGCTTTAGCAATCTCAGCTTTTGCTTCACATATAGTTCCTTCAAAAGTTAATCCCGCCGCACGAATGTGCCCGCCTCCACCAAAGCTCTTGGCAACACGTGCAACGTTTGCATAAGATTTAGCTCTTAGGCTTGCTCTAACAGTCTTATCGTCTGTTTCCTTAAGAACACAAGCTATTTCAACACCGTCGATGCTCATGAGTTTCTGTATTATACCATCAGACTCATTCATTAGGGTGCCAGTTTCAATCAAGTGAGCCTGAGTTACGGCGCTCATGATAATCCTGCCACCGCTAAAAGTTTCCATTTCAGAGATAACCCTGCCCTCAAGCTGAATTGCACCTAGCGACTTTCTATTATATAAAAGCTGAGCAATCTTATTACCATCAAAGCCCGGAACCTCATATATCTCACTCACAATTTTATGAGTTCTAGCAGTGGTGTTTGAGTGCTGAAAGCTTCCTGTATCAGTACTTATGGCAGCAAAAATACACTGTGCGATGCGCAGTGTAACTTCTGCTCCCATCTCGCTCGCGATCAGATAGATGAGCTCAGCAGTTGCTGCGGAGCTCGGTTCGATGATTCCAAAGTTGAACTCTGTATCATTTTCCGACACCCCATGGTGATCTATTACCGCATTTTCTCTAGCTCTATCAAAAACGGCCGCTCTTTCTCCTATCCTACTTTTGCTTCCACAGTCCACAAGAATAGCAAGGTCATATTCATCAAATACATCATAATCTCTAGTAACCACACCACTCTCTAGAAAATCCAGATTGCGAGGGGTTACATCGTCGGCAAGGACATAAGCCTCTTTACCAAAGCCGCGAAGCGCGTGGCATAACGCAGCTGATGAACCAAGGCAATCCCCATCCATGTTTACATGAGGAAAAATCAGAACCTTGTCGTAACCATGCAGTTTTAAAGCTATTTCCTTATAAGTATTATTTGTCATTATTTATCTTTCCGGCTTATTTATCTCATCGATAATCTCATCAATATGTCTACCATATTCCATCGATGAATCTAGCTTAAAATTGAGCTCAGGAGCATGTCTAAGCTTTATGTCGTGAGATATTTTAGTTCTAAATAGACCCTTCGCATTATTGAATGCACTTAGAACCTCTTTGCTAACTTCGTTACTATCTTCTCCGCTCAGCGTGAGAGGTGTGAAGAAGACGGTCGCATAGCTTCCATCACTCGACACCTCAACAGCTGATATGGTGATTATCCTAGTAGAAAGTCTTGGATCCTTGATGCCATTAAGTAAATATCCTGAGATGCTTTTCTTAATTTCCTCACCGAGTCTCCCCTGTCTGTAATTCTTTCCCATGTTACCTCTCTATTTCCACCATGTGGAAGCACTCGATAATATCCATAGGCTTGATATCATTGTATGCTTCAATTCCGATACCACACTCATAGCCCTGAGCTACTTCCTTAGCATCGTCCTTAAATCTGCGAAGTGAAGAAATCGTGCCTTCGTGAATTACGATACCATCTCTTACGAGACGAACCTGAGCATTTCTCTTAACCTTACCTTCAACGATATACGCACCGCCGATAATTCCGATGTTTGGAACCTTAAATGTCTCTCTTATCTCAGCCTTACCGAGAATTTCTTCCTTATACTCAGGATCAAGCATACCCTTCATAGCGTTCTGTACATCATCGATGATGTCATAGATTACACGGTATGTTCTGATTTCAATCTCCGCATCATCTGCTCTCGCCTGAACTGCGGTCGTTGGCCTTACGTTAAAGCCTATGATGATAGCCCCTGAAGTTTCAGCAAGCATTACATCAGATTCTGTAACTGTACCTACACCTGAGTGAATTACATTTACTCGCACGTCCTCAGTATCTAACTTCTCAAGCGATGAAATAATAGCACCAACGGAACCTTGTACATCTCCTTTGATGATTAGGTTGAGTTCCTTTGTCTCGCCTTCCTGAATCTGAGAGAAAAGTTTCTCTAGTGTAGTGCTTGCATTTTTTGCAAGTACATCTTCTCTCATCTTCTCCTGTCTACTCTCTGCAATCTCTCTAGCGACCTTGTCATCCTTAACAGCATTAAATGAGTCACCTGCCATAGGAACATCAGAAAGTCCAAGTATTTCAACAGGTGTAGCAGGAAGAGCCTTTCTAATTGCTTCTCCCTTAAAGTTAGTCATTACCCTAATCTTACCTGATGTTGTACCAGCAACGACACTCTGTCCAGCCTTGAGAGTTCCATTAGTAACAAGGAGTGTAGCAATTGGTCCTTTGCTCTTGTCGAGTCTTGCTTCAATTACAGTTCCCATAGCAAGCCTGTCTGGATTTGCACGAAGCTCGAGAACCTCAGCCTGTAATAGGATCATTTCCAAGAGGTCTGTAATTCCCTCACCTTTCTTAGCTGATACTGGAACGCTTATTACATCTCCGCCCCAATCCTCAACAAGTACACCACGGTCAGCAAGGTCTTTCTTAACCCTGTCAACATTTGCGCCTGGCTTATCTATCTTATTGATGGCAACAATCATAGGAACGTTTGCTGCCTTCGCGTGGCTAATAGATTCTATTGTCTGTGGCTTAACGCTATCATCTGCCGCAACTACTAGTACAGCGATGTCAGTTACCTGAGCACCACGAGCTCGCATTGTAGTGAATGCTTCGTGCCCTGGCGTATCTAGGAAAACAATCTTCTTGCCATTGATCTTAACCTCAGAAGCACCAATATGCTGTGTAATACCTCCAGACTCACCAGCCGTTACGTTGGTATTTCTAATAGCATCGAGAAGCGAAGTCTTACCGTGATCAACGTGACCCATTACGGTAATGATTGGTGCACGAGGCTTTAACTCGTTTTCCTTGTCCTCTCGTAGGTCAAGACCTTCTTCAACAACTTCTTCTTTCTCTTCTGTTACTACAACCTGCATCCCGAGATCTTCTCCGAGCATCTCAACGGTGTCCTTATCGAGAGTCTGGTTTACAGTAGCCATTATTCCAAGCTTCATGAGCGACATGATAATCTTGCTGACAGAAATTTCTGCCTGTTCAGCTAGACCAGCAACAGTAATCGGAACGGTCACAGCCACTGCACCCTCTGGAAGTAGTTCTTCGATTTCTATTTCAGGCTCAGTAACTTTTGGAGCCTTCTTCTTTCTGTGTTTAACCTGCTTCTCAAGGTTTCTCTCATCAAAGAAGCGAGACTTGCTGTTTCTTCCTTCACTGCGCTTTTCATGCTTGAACTTATCGCGATCTTTATCCTTATCCTTGTCAAAGAATTTCTTGCTCTTGCCCTTAGTCTGTGGCTTATCTGCCATAGGTGCATCTGCAGCAGCTGAACTCTGAGGTCTTGATGAACTTCTGCTCTGCTTTGAGTCAGAATTTCTGCTCTGTCCATCTCTCTTATCGTTCTTTCTGCCGCCACGCTCATCCTTCTTACTGTCCTTACGTCCGTCTTTGTCGGAAGACTTCTTGCGAGCAGGCTTAGGCTCTTCCTTTGGTGCTGATGATGCATCGAAAATCTTCTTGAAGCGCATTGGCTTGTTAGGAGCATTTTCATATGACTCCTCTTTTTTCTCTATCTTTTTCTCTGGTTCTTTAGCTGCTTCCTCACCTTTATTAGGCTTTCCTTCAGCCTTTTCAGCATCTTCATTTGACGCTACTGCCTTTTCTTTATTCGCTACCTTTGATTCTTTAACTTCATCGGATGGCTTTTCCTTAACAGCAGTTTTCTTTTTAGTAGTCTTAGGCTTGGCTTCTGCATTTTCCGCTTTCACCTCAGCTTTTACCTCTTTATCTACTGTCACCTTCACTTCTGATTTTGCTTTCACTTCATCAACTTCACCATCTGTAGATTCTGCCTTGCGTGGCATTGGCTTTCCTACTGGTGCCTTAGGTTTATGCGCAAAATCCTTGCTAATTATTGGAACAGCCTTAATTTTAGGCTTGTTGTTATTCTTATCGGATTTTGAATCCAGTCCCTTCAGTTTGCTAATTGTGTCATTCAATCTATCAGCGTCCTTCTGAGCGAGATTTGTGCGCTCCGACTTTACCTCGATGCCCATCGTATCAGCTGCTTTCTTAATATCCTGATATGACACACCGAGCTCTGTCATCAGCTCATTTACCTTTTTCGTCATCCGCTACCTCCTTGTTTTCTCTAGCATCTTTACGAGAAGCTCGCTGAGGCTCTTATCATCAATCGCCTTCTTGTAAGCCCTGTTAAATGCTCTATTCTTACGGGCAGACTCTATGCATGACTCCCTTTTACATAGGTAAACGCCTCTGCCTTCGTCATTTCCCGTTATATCTTCATAGATTTCCACACCACGGCATGTAAACCTAAACATTTCTCTTTTTGGATGTGAACTCCTGCATCCAATGCATCTACGCATTGGCTCTCTGTTTTCATTTAGAGCCATACTTATGCTTCCGCATCTACATCATTTTCTACTTCAGCAGCTTCTAGATCAAGCGGAGCATCTGCAGGCACATCCTCATCGTTAAGCACATCTACCGCCTGTCCATCCTGGTCTTCGTATTCATCAAAATCAAAGCCGCTGTCCTCAAGCTGTGACTTGCTCTTGATATCGATTTTCCAGCCACTAACCCTAGCAGCGAGCCTAACATTCTGTCCCTCCCTGCCTATTGCAAGAGATAACTGCTGCTCTGGAACCACAGCCGTTGCCATCTTTTCCTTTTCACTCACATAGTTGATATATACGCCTTCAACCTCAGCTGGTTTCAGTACATTGCTAATTAGCACAGCTGGGTCCTCGTCCCATACGATGATATCGATTTTTTCACCGAATAGCTCATCAACGATACTCTGAACTCTAGTACCTCTGTTACCAACACATGCACCGACTGGGTCCACGTTTTCGTCGTGTGAATATACAGCAATCTTGGTTCTCGATCCTGCCTCACGAGCTATTCCCTTAATCTCAACCGTTCCATCAGAAATTTCAGGAACCTCTAATTCGAATAATCTTCTTACGAGGCCTGGATGCGATCTCGACAGGAATATCTGAGGACCTTTTGTAGCCTTCTTAACGTCGATTACATAAACCTTTATTCTATCACCTACGTTAAAAGACTCCGTTTTAACCTGCTCCGACAGTGGGAGTATACCCTCAGAGTTACCAACCGACAAGAACATCGTTCCGTTGTTAATTCTCTCAATCTTAGCAGTGACAATTTCACCTTGTTTGTTAACGAATTCATCATAAGAGTTGCGTCTCTCCGCCTCCCTGATTCTCTGCACAACAACCTGCTTTGCAGTCTGAGCAGCGATACGGCCGAAATCTTTTGGATCAACCTGATATTCGATGACATCACCAACTTCATATCTTTCATCATATGATCTAGCCTCTTCAAGCGAAACTTCCATCATGTCATCTTCAACTTCTGATACAACTTCCTTGCTCATTAGAACGAGCACTTCACCATCCTCACGATCTACCAAAACTCTTACGTTTGGATAGTTTCCGTAGTTCTTCTTGTAAGCAAGCTCCACTGCATCTTCAATCGCAGTGATAATGTCTTCTTTTGAAATGTTTTTCTCACGCTCTAGTTCAGTGAGAGCATCCAGAAAATCTTTGTTCATTGAATCCTCCTAAAAAATTACTGCTAAATTAATCTTAGAAATTTGATCTGCCGGAATACCGACCTTACGTTCATCTATATCTATTGTAACTTCGCCTGCAGATTTGCCAATCAAAGTGCCCGTGAATTCCTTCCTACCATCGATTGACTTATACAGCTTAACCTCAACCTCTCTGCCTTTAAATCGATCAAAATCAGAAGGTTTAATCAACTCTCTATCAAGTCCCGGCGAGGAAACTTCGAGAGTGTAGCTTCTCTCGATAAAATCTTCTTCATCTAGCTTATCACTCAAAAAACGAGTAACTTCTTCGCACTCATTGATGTCTACGTACTCTGTATCACAGTCAATCGGCTTATCAAGATAAACTCGAAGCTTCCAGTCCTTACCTTCCTTCTTATATTCTATATTGTATATCTCAAGCTCTTTCCCTGTAAGATACTCATTTAGCAAGTCTTCAATCCTTGCAGCAACATCTTGTTTTGCCATAATTCCTCCCGGAAAAAGTCATAACATAAGTGAAAGAGTGGGTTGCCCCACTCTTTCGCTCTTTAACGTTCGCATTTATACTATCATAAAATATTGCAAATTGCAAACTTTTCTACATATCAAAGATGGATACCTGTGCGCTATCCGGTAGTTCATCAAACACTCCGCATGCTTTGAGATCTTCGATATTTGTGCTTGAAAGTTTAGTCTTTCTCTGCACCTCATCTATTGATAAAAATGGTCCTTCCTTGTAGGCCTCAGCGAGTGAAATAGCAGCACTTCTTCCTACTCCAGAAACTGCCATAAACGGTATCTTAATCTTATCATCTACAACATTGAACATGCATGGATCAGATACACCAAGCTCTGGAAGTGAAAACTCACAGCCTCGAGATAGAAGTTCGTATATGACTTCATACACTACCTTGAGCTCTTTCTTTTTTGCGGCGCTGGTATCATCGTCTTCGGAGTTTAGTGAGCTTAACGCAGCTTTTGCCGCCTCTACACCTCCTCTAGCTACATTTACATCGAAGTTATCTATCTTGGTTGATAGCCATGCGCAGTAAAAAGCACTTGGATAGTAAACCTTAAACCACGCCATTCTGAGTGCCATCATTACATATGCTGCAGCATGGGCTCTAGGGAATAGGTATTTGAGTGTCCTACAGGACTCAACGTACCAATCAGGCACACCATGCTCTTTCATGATATCGAGTTCCTCTTGCTTGAGCTCTTTGTTCTTACGCACAGCCTCCATGATTTTAAAAGCGTTACTCTTATCTACACCTTTGATCATAAGATAGTTCATGATGTCATCTCGACAAGATATAAGCTCGTCAATAGTTGCAACACCATTTTTTATTAGGTCCTCAGCATTATTGGTCCATACATCAGTACCATGCGAAAAGCCGGAGATCTTGATCAGAGCTGAAATTGTCTTTGGCTTTATGGCATCGAGCATCCCTCTGGTAAAGTTTGTACCAAATTCAGGTATACCATAAGTACCATGCTTGAATTCATAATCATCTGGATTGACAATGTTTAATGCATCAATGGATGTAAATATGCTTAGCGTCTTCTTGTCAGCAATATCTATTCCAAGCGGATCAACACCGGTCATATCCTGCAGATGCCTAATCATCTGCGGCACATCATGCCCGAGTATATCGAGCTTGAGTAGGTTCTTATCAATCTTGTGATAGTCAAAATGAGTTGTTATAAACTCAGCATCTCTGTTATTTGCAGGTTTCTGAACTGGGCAGAATTCGAATATCTCTCTATCGGCAGGAACTACTATGATACCACCAGGATGTTGACCTGTGGTCCTCTTCGTCCCAGTACAGCCGTTTGCAAGTACGAGTTCTTCTGAATTAGAGAAGCTCTTTCCAGTGTTTTCCTCATATTTCTTTACATATCCAAAAGCTGTCTTCTCGGCTATTGTCGCAACTGTTCCAGCTTTAAAGATGTTCTCCTCACCGAATATTTCACCGACAAATTTATGGGCGATAGGCTGATATTCACCGGCAAAGTTGAGATCGATATCTGGCTCCTTATCACCATTAAATCCAAGGAATGTTGCAAACGGAATGTTCAGACCATTCTTGTTCATGTTAGTTCCGCATTTTTCACATACTCTATCAGGCATATCAAAGCCAGTATCATACTTATCCAGCTGATCTGTAAACTTTAAATTATGGCAATTCGGACATATATAATGTGGCTCAAGCGGATTTACTTCCGTAATTCCTGCCATTGTAGCTGCAAATGAAGAACCTACCGAACCTCGGCTACCTACAAGATAACCGTCCTTATTTGACTTTTCAACGAGAAGCTGCGCTGCCACATACATAACGGCGTACCCATTGCTTATGATAGAATTGAGCTCTGTATCGAGCCTATCCAGAACTTCCTTAGGGAGTGGATCTCCGTATATGCTCTTAGCCCTAGCATAGCACGATTCTCTTAGAGTCTCATCTGCTCCTTCGATGCTAGGTGGGCACTTCTCATCTGGCACTGGCTGGAACTCTTCGGTCATGGACGCTATAAGGTTAGTGTTATCTATGACTATCTCCTTAGCCCTATCACCTAAATATTCAAATTCCTTGAGCATCTCAGCGGTAGTTCTAAGGTAAAGGGAGTTTGAGTTCGTATCATTGAATCCGACCATCGACATGACGATATTACGGTAAATAGCAGATTCTTTATCTGGATAGTGTGAATCTGTAGTTGCAACGACAGGCTTTCTTAACCTATCTCCTAGCTCAACAATCTTCATATTCATATCGATGAGGTCCTGCTTGCTCGTCACATGAGGATATCTATCGCTATTTATTAAAAAGTGATTGTTTCCAAGTGGCTGAATCTCTAAATAATCATAATATGATGCAATCTTGAGCAGCTCTTCATCAGAAGCACCTTTGAGCACTGCCTGGAACACTTCTCCAGCCTCGCATGCACTTCCAATAATCAGTCCCTCCCTATACTTATCTAACACCTTTCTTGGAAGCTGAGGTCTTCTGTAGAAATAGTCGATATGCGTATATGAAACTATCTTGTAAAGGTTCTTAAGTCCAGTAAGATTTTTGGCGATTAGTATTATATGATATGTATTTCGCTTTTTACTCAGATTGATATTGCCGTTCTCATCATATGCGTCATCATCTGGATAGAGATACCCTTCCATACCGTACAGTATCTTAATATTCTTTCCTTTTTTTGCGAGTTTCTTCGCTGTATTAGCAGCATCGGGAAACGATTGTACGACACCATGGTCAGTGATTGCTATAGCAGGCTGTCCCCATTCGGCAGCTTGCTTTACCATTTCTTCGACATCATTAAACCCATCGTTTTCACTCATTCTCGTGTGGGCATGTAGCTCTACTCGCTTTTGCCCACCATACGTTTCTTTTCTAGTGCTCTTTACAGATTTATTGATGCTATTAGCAATCATGACATTCTCATGAATATACTCGTCATATCTAATATCTCCCTGAGCGATTATTTCGTCACCTTTTGATATTAATTCATTAACTGCATCAAATTCCTGCTTACTCTTTATAAATGCTTTTACAGCAACAGCCTTTGGTCCTCTATTAATCCTTAGAGTCATAACCCAGAAGTTCTTCTTCTTGGTATCCTTAATCTCTATTTCGAACACAGTACCTGATACAGCAACCTTGGTTCGAGCACCAGAAATCTCTGCAAGATTCTCATACGCAGTTTCAGCCATGGTAATTCTCTTGCCAAGTATTATCCCATTATTGTTAGTTTTTAGTTTCTCAGTAGGTTTGCTATTTGCTCTTGATGCTTGCTGTTTGCTTTCTCCATAGCTCTCGTCATAGAAATAATTAAACTTTACATCATTTATATTTCCGAGTGACTTGATGAGTCTATCCCTCATGACACGCTCTAGTCGTGGCTTAACGTCAAAGTTTACTAGCACATCTAGCTCCAGCACTAATCCAGCGCTATCAAGAGATATGTTTTTGAAAGATAGCGTTAGCTCATCTTCTGGCTTACCAGCAGACTCACTTACCTCTTCAGGAGTTATTATTCCATTAGGTACTTCAATCATCGATTAATTCTCTCCATCAATGCATTACTTCTTAGTCATATCATTTGATACTATATCAATAAGAGTAGGAATCAGCTCGTCTTCAGCCACCTTTGCGATTATCTCTCCATGGGCAAATACAAGCCCTTCCTTGTTGCCGCCGGCAATTCCGTAGTCTGCCTCTCTTGATTCTCCCGGTCCATTCACTACACATCCCATGACCGCTATCTTGAGTGGCTTTAAACCGAGTATTGCTCTTCTTTCACCAAGCTCTCTAAGGCTTTCTTCAGCTTCATTGGCCATGTCGATTAAATTGACCTCAGTCCTGCCGCAAGTCGGACATGAGACAATTTCTATGCTCTTCTCCCTAAGTCCGACAGACTCTAGTATTTTACGTCCGAATATAACTTCATTTACCGGATCATCAGTAAGAGATACGCGAAGAGTGTCACCTACTCCAGCGAGAAGAAGAGACCCGATTCCTACGGCCGACTTAAGTCTACCATTTTCAGGAGTCCCTGACTCAGTTATACCTATATGAAGAGGATGGTCGGTCATCTCCTTGACTAGCATGTGAGCGTCGTAGTTCATCTTGACATTAGACGACTTAATAGATAGCACTAAATCGTCAAATCCCATTCGCTCAATCTTGCTGAGAGTCTCTATCGCACTCTCTGCTAGCGCAGCAGCCGTTACACCACCATACTTAGCAAGTAGTTTTTTATCAAGCGAACCAGAATTCACTCCTACACGAATTGGAATTCCCTTGTTACCAGCAGCTTCAACTACCTTAGCAACTCTATCATCGGCTCCGATATTACCTGGATTGATTCTGATCTTATCTGCACCAGCCTCAATTGCCGCAAGTGCTAGTTTATAGTTAAAATGAATATCTGCTACGAGTGGCATCTCCGTCTCTTGACGTACTTTCGCAAATGATTTTGCCGCAGTTTCATCAGGAATCGCAACTCTCACTATGTCACAGCCAGCAGCCTCAAGCGCTTTAATTTGCGTAAGAAGTTTCTCGCTATCTCTTGTATCTACATTTGTCATCGACTGAATTGATACTGGTGCACCTCCGCCAATAAGAACTCTGCCACATCTAACCTGTTTATTCATACTACTACCTACCCATTTTTTAATGTCCTAATAACTTAGACAAGTCCTGCCATGTGATGAGCACAAAAAGCGCCATGAGAATGGCAAATCCCGCTAAGTGCATATATCCTTCCACCTTAGTAGAAATCATATTACCAGTAATTTTTCTAATCAAGACAAATATGATTCTACCACCATCGAGCGCCGGAAAAGGTAAAAGATTTATAATCGCCATATTTAGACTTATAAGTGCCACCAGATATAAATACGATAAAATTCCAGTATGAGCTGTTTTATTCACCAGACCTGCCATTCCCACAGGACCAGTCACGCTATCTCTATCTATCCCCTTATGCACCATCTGTCTAAGCGCACCTAGCATCTGGCTGTTAAGATTCCAAGTGACCTTCACGCCTTGACCTACACAAACAAAAACATTGTGTGATGCCCTAGATACTATACCAATTACTAGCCTTCCATCCTTGTCCTTAGTCGGTGTAATGGTATATGCATGAATCTTTCCATCACGCTCCACTACTACCTTCATCGCTTTACCGTCAGTATTCTTAGAAATTGTTGTCACAGTGTCTAACCATGATGATGATTCTTTTCCGTCTATCGATGTTATTCTGTCACCCGCTACTAAACCTGACATCGCTGCTGGCGAACCTGAAACCACCTTATCTAGGGTATTAGTCGGCACCCCAACATATATGGTTATTATAATCATCAAAATTAATGCAACAAGCACATTAACAGCAGCACCAGAAGCTAAAACAATTAATCTCTGCCAAGCTGGCTTATTGTTAAATGCCCCCTCTTCATCACTTTCTTCATTTTCCGCTTCCATCGCACAAAAACCACCTATAGGAATGGCTCTTAGTGAATATTTCGTCTCGCCCCTGTCTTTACTTGCGAGAAGTGGTCCCATGCCTATTGCAAACTCATTTACTTTGATATGAAAGATTTTAGCCGTTATCAGATGCCCAAATTCATGAGGAACTGTGATTATCATGAGCATCAATATTGTCAGAATTACCGTTAGTATCATATAAATCACTTTTACTTAAAGAGCTCTTTTGCCCTAGCTCTCGCTTCCTTATCAATCTCTAAAATATCTTCAATCGTCTGTGGTTTCACCGACTTATGTTCGTCCATCAATCTGCGAAGTGATCTCTGTATGTCGAGAAAATCTATCTTACCATCTAGAATCATCGCTACGAGCTCTTCATTTGCACCGTTAAGCAGTATTGGATAACTCCCCCCATTTTCAATAGCCTCATATGCCATAGATAGACATTCGAACACATTTGTATCAGGCTTTTCAAAGTGGAGTGTTGAACCTTCCGTGAACATGTTTAAGCTCTTACCGGAGTAATGAAGCCTACTTGGATATCCAAGCGCAAGGCTTATCGGAATTCGCATGTCTGGAAGCCCAAGTTGTGCGATAATCGAAGTATCATCAAACTCTACCATCGAGTGAACGATGCTCTCTGGATGAACATGAACGTCAATCTTATCGGGCTCTATATCGAAAAGCCATTTTGCTTCAATAACTTCTAACCCCTTATTCATCATTGTAGCTGAATCGATGGTGATTTTACGCCCCATGCTCCACTTCGGATGATGGAGTGCTTCCTGTAGAGACACCTTCTCAAGCTGCTCCAGGCTATATCCTCTAAATGGTCCACCAGAAGCCGTGAGTAAAATCCTCCTCACCTTTCTTCCGCTATTCCCTTCTAAGCATTGAAAGATTGCACTGTGTTCGCTATCCACTGGGAGTATTTTGATGCCTTTCTCAGAAGCAAGTTCCATAATCAAACTGCCCCCTGCAACAAGTGTCTCCTTATTAGCAAGTGCGATATCCTTTCCAGTCAAAATTGCCTCATAAGTAGGTGCCATACCACTTATTCCCATCAAAGCATTGAGAACGATATCAGCATCAACCTTAACAATTTCTCTTAATCCATTGTCACCAATATTCACTTCAATAGCAGGAAAAGCCGCACTCACTTGTGCGGCTGCTTCTTTATTTCCAACGCATACAGCTTCTGGTTTAAATTCCTGAATCTGTTCTATCAGACTATCTATCCTGTTTTTGCAAGTTAGCGCCACAACCTTGAACTTATCTGGATTCTCTCTAACTATATCCAAGGTCTGAGTTCCAATTGAACCCGTACTACCGAGCAAAATTATTCTCTTTATCCCCATTTTTCCTATCTACCCTTAATGAATGAAAAATACCGAAAAATAATATACAAAAGGTGCAACGAAAAGCACACTATCGAATCTATCTAGTATTCCGCCATGACCAGGTATTATTTTGCCATAGTCCTTAATTCCCATCTGTCTCTTAAATGCAGAAGCCGTTAAGTCTCCAGCCATCGATACCGCACCACCGAGAACACCGATAATTGCACACTGCACTACGATGTCCGGCATGACAAAGTAACCAAATAGAGCAGAAAAAATTGATGCCCCTGCGAGTCCTCCAATTGCCCCTTCAATTGTTTTCTTCGGGCTGAGGTTAGGTGCCATCTTATGCTTTCCAAATGCCATACCTGAAAAATACGCCATAATATCAGCTCCAAAAGCCGCAATTAGAACGAGCCAAGTTAGATGCTTATATCTAGATGCATCAATAAGCACTATGAAATATGGAAACAGCACAACATATACTATACCTGTAAGTGTAGCGATTGAGTCGCTAATTCCGCGACTCTTGATATCCCATCCATAAACTAGGCTCGCCATAACTGAAGCAACAAGCCAAACTCCAACAAAATCCGATACATTGCCAAGTGTAAGGTATCCCGCATATAAGATAACGGCCATAGCAATGGCAATTTTACGCGAAGGTCTAATATCACAGGCATTGAATCCATCAAAGAATTCTTTTACTCCAATTACTGATATTAGGAGCGCGGCTCCTACAAGCCAGATACCACCAAAATAAAGTACTGCGAGCAGCGGCAACATCACTAGTGCCGAGATAATTCTAGTTTTCATCACTTGTCTTCCTTTTCTCTCCCGCCAAATCGCCTCTTACGATGTGAGAATTTCTCAATCATGGCCGTAAATTCTTCTGGCGAATAATCTGGCCACAGTGTGTCAGTAAACATCATCTCACTGTAAGCAGCTTGCCAGATTAAGAAGTTTGACAGCCGTTCTTCACCACTCGTTCTTATGATTAAATCTGGATCAGGAATATTCTTATGCAGGACGCCAGTATACAGATGATTTGATACCTCATCTTCAGTCACATCAACCGAAATCCCTTCATCTGCAAGAGCCTTTCTATCAATTATAATCTCGTTGATAGCCTTAACAATCTCATCTCTACCGCCGTAATTTAATGCAATATTGAATACGAGTCCATCGTTATCCCTTGTCTTGTCAAGTAGTTCATCTATCGCTCTTACGGAATCGCCCGGTAGCATATTATAGTCACCAAGTATGTTGATACGAACATTATTCTTAATAAGCTCTTTTAACTCTGAATCCACATATTTAATTATAAGCTTAAATATACCAGAGACCTCTTCTGTACTACGCTTCCAGTTTTCCGTAGAAAAAGCATAAACTGTTAAGTACTTAATTCCAAGATTTGAAGCGGTGATAACTATCTGTTTCATCGCTTGCATACCTGCATTATGCCCGAATAGACGAGGTCTGTTCTTGCTCTTAGCCCATCGCCCATTGCCATCCATAATAACAGCTACGTGTGTGGGTAATTTACCAATCTCTAACATCCTGCAACCTCATAAAAAGCAAACGTGACCTAGGCCACGTTTACTAAGAATTATACTTCCATTACTTCCTTGTTTTTACTTTCAATGATAGCATCGATTTCCTTAACAGCCTTATCTATCTTTTTCTGAACGTTATCCAGTTCACTCTTGCAGTCATCTTCAGTAATTTCATGCGCCTTCTCTTGCTTTTTAAGCTCTTCGTTTTCCTCACGTCTTATATTGCGCACTGCAACTTTTGCATCCTCTCCAAACTTCTTGACATGTTTAATCAGTTCCTTACGTCTCTCCTCAGTTAGCTGCGGAATTGTAAGTCTGATTACCTTTCCATCATTGGATGGATTTAAGCCTAAATTTGCTTCATTTATAGCATGCTCAATGTCACCAATGGAACTTGCATCAAAAGGTGCAACCATGAGTGTGCGTGGATCTGGTGTTGTGATGTTGGAAAGTGACTTTAGAGGAGTCGGTACTCCATAATAACTAACCATTACCTTGTCGAGAAGTGCTGGATTTGCTCTTCCTGCTCTCACTGTGTTAAGGTTCTCTTTAAGAACGTTTTTAGTAACTTCAATCTTCTCTTCTAAGCTCTTCTTAGCCATGATTTCCTCCGTGATACTTAATATAAATTTTTAAATATTACCAAACAAAGCGATGAGTAACTACTCTACTAGAGTGCCTATATTCTCACCATTTATTACTTTCATGAGTCCGCCTTCTTCTGCAAGTGCGAATACATATAGCTTAATGGAATTATCCTTGCAAAGCGTTGCGGCAGTTAGATCCATAACTTTTAAATCCTTCTCAACGATATCCATATACGTCAAGTGTTCATATCTAACAGCACTTGGGTCAAGCTTTGGATCCGCAGAATATACAGCATCGATAGCCTTTGCCATGAGAATAACCTCGGCATCCATCTCAGCTGCTCTAAGAGCTGCAGTCGTATCTGTTGAGAAGAATGGACTTCCAGTTCCTCCACCGAATATTACGACCTTGCCCTCCTTCAAATAATCGAGAGCTTTGCGCCTAGAGTATCCTTCAGCCATATCCCTAATCTCAATAGCCGTCATAACTTTTGCTTCGCAGCCGATTGAGAGAAGTGAATCCTGTAAGGCTAAGGCGTTCATAACTGTGGCTAGCATCCCCATGTAATCGGCAGTAGCCCTATCTATACTTCCACCGGTACGACCACGGAAGAAATTTCCTCCACCGACAACAATAGCTACATCAACACCATTCGCTCTGATTTCCTTTATCTGCTTAGCGGTCTTGAGAGTCACATCTGGATTAACCCCAAATTTATCTTCTCCAGCAAGCGCCTCGCCACTCAGTTTAATCAAAACTCTTTTGTACTTAATGCCCATGATAACTCCTTATGATATCTATTTTTTGATGTCCGCTAGGTACATAACTGTAAACTTGTTACCGTCTTCAGATAGCTCAATGAGTTTCTGATATTCTGCTGCTTTACCGCTGCTGCTCTTTGACTGTATGAACTGCTGCAGCAAATCGTATACACGCTCTTCCTTTTCTGGTTCCATATAATCAAAGGAAACATCCTTCATCCCTTTGAATGTTCTCACAGTTTTAAAGAAATCCTCCTCGTTGCACACACCATCGATTAGACCGAGTTCTTTGGCTTGACTAGCCGAATAGACACGTCCATCCGCAATCTCTCGCACTCTACTCTCGGACATATTACGGCCCTTAGCAACAATCCTAACAAATTGATTATATGCTTCATCTATTAGGCTCTGAAGGATTTCACGCTGCTCATCAGTAAGCTCAGTTGTCATGCTACCCATAGCTTTATTTCGGCCGCTTGTAATAGTATTGGTTTTAATCCCGAGCTTATCTAACAATCCTCTAACATCATAGAGAGTACCTGTCTTAACGCCTATAGATCCGGTCCATGTATTTCGATTAGCATAAATCTTATCTCCAGCCATCGCGATATAGTATCCACCAGATGCGGCCTGATCTTGAAAATAGAAATAAACTGGACGCTTTGTCTCACTCTTATACTTCATGAGTTCCTCGTATAATTCGTCAGATGTATAAACACTACCACCCGGAGAATTAACACGGATGACAATACCTTTATTAGACGAATCATCAATCAGTTCATTGATTGTATGCATCGTCCAATTGTGATCATAAGTAGCTCTCGCACTGACATCACCAATCTCGCCCTGAACATCTAGAACAGCGACAGAATTGCCTCCAAACGAACTTTTTCCAGAGATGGAGCTGAAGCTAGCTCCGCCAATATATGCAAGTGTTGTGACCACTATACCTATTGTTAGCATAAGAACAAGGACTACTATTACGGCTATAAGCCATGTATTCTGGCCCTTTGTAGATTGTCTACTCTTACCGCCGTGATTATCCTTGATATTATTGTCTCTCATATTGTAATCCCTATATCCTATATATTAATCGATTAAGTAAACGTATAGCTAACCATATGTTAGCAAATATCTCAATTATTATCTAGGTGTTATATCAATAACTTCTGCTGAATCTACTGCTGCAATAACAAGAGCCTCTACATCTAGTGCTTCTTCGGACTTTTCAATTTTACTTAATTTTGGTTTTGTAACAGGATGTTTAGGCAAGAAAACCGTGCAGCAATCTTCATATGGCTGAATTGAGATATCATACGTTCCAATTTCTTTAGCCTTATCCATAATATCAACCTTATCCATGGCTATCAGCGGTCTCATAACTGGCATCTTAACTACACTGTCAGTAACTACAAGAGCTTCTGCGGTCTGGCTGGCAACCTGACCGAGATCCTCTCCAGTTATCAGCATCATATCTTTCTTTCGAACCGCAATACTCTCGGCTATACGCATCATGAAACGTCTAACGAGCAGCGTCGTCTCCTCTTCAGGGCAGTTTTTTACAATTTCTTCCTGAATTGGGAGAAGGTTTACAACATGCATTCTAATGGTTCCCATATATCCAGCAAGTGTCGCACAGAGATCCTCGACTTTCTGCTGGGCACGAGGACTGGTATAAGGATATGAATGGAAATGAACAGCTTCGATCCTCATACCACGTTTCGCCATCATAAATGCTGCAACTGGACTATCTATGCCTCCAGACATTAGGATTAGCCCTTTGCCATTCGTCCCAAGAGGTAGTCCACCAAAGCCTTTTATCTTATCCCTAAATATATATGTGCCTTCACGTCGCACATCTACATATAATTCACAGTCAGGATTATGAACATCTACAGACAAAACCTTGCACGTTTTAAGAATCTTAGCTCCCACTATCCTGCCAATCTCTGGCGACTGTATAGGAAAAGTCTTATCAGCCCTCTTTCCTTTTACTTTGAAGGTCTTAATTCCCTCTTTCTCTATGAGCTCCATCATAAACTCTGCTGCAGCTTCACCGATTTTCTCGATATCTTTTTCCGCTTCAACGGCTGGACTTACTGAAGCAACACCAAAAACCTTTGAAACTCTTCTTATTACATCTTCTCTATCAATTTCCTTAGGAATCTTTACAATCATGAGTCCGTCATTCCACTTAGATTCCGTATTTTCATACGAAGTGAGAACCCCACGAACTCTCTCAAGAAGCACTCTCTCAAAATATGGCTTATTCATGCCCTTAAGCGCAACTTCTCCGCATCTAACAATGTAAATATTTTTCTCGTTCATCATAACCCCTATCTGAAGCTACCTAATCTTCTAAACCTTTTAACCGCTGCCGAAACCTTCGCTGCAGCTTCATCCATTTCTTCTAGTGTATTGAATTCAGAGATACTAAATCTAATAGCACCTTCAATTTCTTTGTGACCCAGCCCCATTGCAGCCAGTACATGGCTATCGCTATTCTTATGAGATGAGCATGCCGAGCCCGTTGATACAAATATCTCATCCTGCTCTAAAGTATGAAGTATGACTTCGCCCCTAGCCCCTAGAAATGAAATATTAAGAACCGACGGAAAGCGCTTTCCATAATCAGAAACGTCAACCCCCATATCTATAGTGCCGTTAACTATTATATCATCAAGTTCAGACATTAGGCCTTCACGTAATCGATTATTTAAATTGATGATATGCCTTTGCTTTTCTGCCAAATTATCATAAGCAAGCTCTGTAGCTAACCCAAGTCCTGATATGCCCTGCGTATTCTCCGTGCCAGAGCGATTCCCGTTCTCCTGACCGCCTCCAGTGATGAACGCCGGAAGCTTGAGTCCTGACTTCACATACATCGCTCCAACGCCCTTAGGTGCATGAAATTTGTGACCACTGATTGTAATTAAATCAAAAGGCACTGATCTAAGATTCATCTTGCCAAATGCCTGAACTGCATCAGTATGAAATAGTATGTTTGTTCCATTAGCTTTATTATAATCCTTGACAAGATCATATGCTGCTAAGATAGGCTGAATCATGCCAGTTTCATTATTTACAGCCATCAGCGTGACAAGTATTACCTTATCGTCTAATTCCTCTTTTAAACAATCTAGCTTAATAGTTCCGGTATTATCCACATCGAGATAGCATATTTCAAATCCATCTTCAGCTAGTTTCTTGCAAGGTTCCATAACCGCAGGGTGCTCAATCTTAGATGTGATAATTTTGTTGCCTCTTCGTCTCAGCTTTCTCGCGGTGCTCAATATGGCGGTATTATCACCTTCTGTACCGCCAGAATTGAATATGATTTCCCCATTTGCTGGGAAGGCTTTGGAAACCTGTCCTCTTGCTTCGCGAATCAACTCGGCGCTCCTAAAGCCGAGCATATGGAGCGATGAAGGGTTTCCAAAGGCTTCCTTACTCAGTTTATATATGAGCTCTGTCACTTCCTCGTATTGACATGTTGTTGCACTATTATCTAGATATATCATTATTTCTCCAATATCATTGATTGCTTTTAAAAAGCTCTCCGCAAGCGGAGAGCTTAATTTTACTTTGCATAATCTATTGCGCGAGTCTCTCTGACTACATTGACCTTGATGTTACCAGGATACTCAAGCTCAGCTTCAATCTTCTTAGCAATTTCTCTAGCCAACATCGGAATTTCATCATCCTTAACCTGGTTTGGCTTAACTGCAACTCTGATTTCACGACCAGCTTGAATAGCATATGATTTATCAACGCCTTTAGTAGTATTTGCAATATTCTCTAGGCTCTGAAGTCTCTTTATATAAGCTTCAAGAGTCTCTCTTCTTGAGCCTGGTCTAGCAGCAGATAGAGCATCTGCAGCACCTACAAGAACTGCTTCAAGTGTCGTTGCTTCAACATCTCCGTGGTGAGCTTCAACTCCATTGATAACCTTCCAGGACTCCTTATACTTCTTGCAGATATTTACACCTATCTCTACATGTGTTCCTTCAACTTCGTGATCAATAGACTTTCCAATATCGTGGAGTAATCCTGCTCGTTTTGCTAACCTTGGATCAAGCCCTAGTTCCGAAGCCATCATACCTGCAAGGAGAGCAACTTCTACGGAGTGCTTTAACACATTTTGACCATATGAAGTTCTGTATTTTAGTCTACCTAAAAGCTTAACCATCTCAGGATGGAGATTGTGAACACCTGTCTCGAAGCAAGCCTGTTCACCCTCCTCCTTGATAATGTTATTGACTTCCTTTGTAGCCTTCTGTACCATCTCCTCGATGCGCGCTGGATGAATTCTTCCGTCTGAAATAAGCTTCTCGAGCGCTCTTTTAGCGATCTCTCTTCTTACTGGATCGAATCCTGATAAAATTACCGCCTCTGGTGTATCGTCGATGATTAAGTCAACTCCAGTTAGTGTCTCAATAGCTCTGATATTTCTTCCTTCTCTTCCGATGATACGACCTTTCATATCATCGTTAGGAAGTGCCACTACTGAAACAGTCGTCTCTGCAACCTGGTCAGCCGCACATCTTTGAATTGCTAAAGTAATTATCTCTCTAGCCTTCTTATCTGCCTCATCCTTAGTTTCTTCTTCAACTCTAGTTATAATGGCCGAGGCATCTTTTCTAACATCCTTCTCGATTTCTTCAAGCAAGAGGTGCTTTGCCTCATCCTTTGAGTAACCGGAAATCTTCTCAAGTTCAGCAATCTGCTTCTCAATGTACTGATCGATTTCCTTATGCTTCTCATCCATTGAGCGCTCACGTTTTGATAAACCCTCTTCTCTACGCTCGATGCTTTCTAGTTTCTTTTCAATGTTTTCTTCCTTCTGAAGAATACGTCTTTCAGCTCTTGTAACCTCATTACGTCTGTCGCGAATTTCGTTCTCGAGATTTTCCTTGATTTGGTGCACCTCTTCTTTGGCTTCAAGAACCTTTTCTTTCTTGAGATTCTCAGCGGAACTTTCCGCATCAAGAATTATGTTCTGAGCCTTTTGCTCTGCACTTCCAATTTCTTTCTCTCCGACACGCTTACGCACACTGTAGCCAAGTAGCAATCCAATAATCAGGAACGCTATACCAGCCACCATAGTTATTAATAGCGGTGTCATGTTCAACTCCTTATTTAGTTATTTGTTAGTAATACAGTATATTTTTACTTATTAATTATTAAAAATAAGTATTTCGTGTATATAATCATACTGATTAATTATATATTTTAATGAAAACATAGTCAACTATTAGAGAATCTCTCTAATCACGCGTTCCGCTATTTTATCAAAATTTCTAGCTATATAGGTATCTCTTTTTGCAACTATTGGTATGCCAATATTACACGAAGCACGAATATTTTCATCCTCCATAATCACACCTAGTAGTTGCGATCTAAAACGCAAGTCGATCTCTACCAAGCTAGGCCCACATCCAAGATCATCGCTCACAGGCATCACCCTATTTAAGACATAATGCCTGTTCATAATCTCGTTTTTGATTAATCTATCCTCGATGGCATCTGCGTCTCTTATAGCAGAGTAATCTGGAGTTGTAACTATTATTACTTCATCAGCAGAACTATGGCACAAATCGACAGCACGATTTATACCTGGTGCCCCGTCCATAATCACGATATCATACTCACCTTTAAGGTGTTCTATAAGTTCATCTATATCCGCCCTTGATATATCAATCCAGTTTCCACCTTGATGTGCAGGAATTATGGCAAGCTTATCCACAAAAGTAGAATGTATGATTGCATCCCTAGGTTCGCATGTTCTCATAATTACGTCATAAACATCAAATATCGCTTCATTTTGAACACCTAGATAGAGATCTAAATCCCTCATGCCCATATTCATATCAAGCAAAATAACACGCTTGCCCATATATGCAAGCGTTAATCCGATGTTCGCAGCAAATGTGGACTTTCCCGTGCCACCTTTTCCAGACGTGATGTAAATTGTTTTGGACACCTTATCACACTCTCCATTTAAGAATCTTGTTCAATAATTCCTTCGCTTCTTAGACTAACATAGCTGTCATACCCGACTATTATGTGATCAAGCAGCTTAATCCCTACTATCTTGCCAACCGCCTCGAGTCTTTTTGTTGCTGCAATATCAAGGTTACTAGGCGTAGGGTCACCACTAGGATGATTATGCGCAATTATAATGGCTGCAGCGCTTCGCCTTATAGCAATGCTATAAACCTCTCTAGGATGGATATCGGCAGAATTTAATTCACCAATAGAGACCGTGTATTCAGATTCAATTTTACACTTTGTATTAAGAATAAACATCTGAACATGCTCGCGCTTTGCACCACGCATACGCTCCATGTAAATTTCAGCTATATCTTCAGCGGTTGTAATAGTCTTACCGGATTGTAGACTAGACCTTCTAACGCGTCTAGCTAGTTCCATGCTAGCAACAATTGAGCAAGCTTTGCTAATCCCTATACCGTCTACATTAAGCAGCTCTCTAGCATCCACACTAGCGATATTCTGTGATAAATCATCAGTGTAGTTCATCACTTCTTCCGCTAACTGAATCACCTTCTTTTCTGCTGTTCCAGTCCTTAAAATTAAAGCCAAAAGTTCGACATCAGAAAGTGATGATGCCCCAGAATACATTAGTTTTTCCTGTGGCAACCTGTATAGGTTGTTATTTTCATTATCCATATATAACCCTCTCTCGAGAGCAACACAATAGAATTATATCAAAACACCCTGTCTGCAACAAGCACAGACAGGGTCCAAAATTCCTTAATTTAGAATATTTAATTTCAATTATTATATTGATTCTAATATCTACCACGCTGGAGTATTGTTAGATTCTTAAGTGCCAGCAAAAGCATCATTACAAGCATCATAATTAACGCTTTTTCAACATAAATATTGTCAGCTACCGCATAATTACAGATAATTCCTGCGAGAAACACTAACATAGCCATAAAGCAGTACCTTAAGCGAGCAGCGTACATTATAATCTCTTTACGTTTCTTGTATTTTTGACCCACTGTAGTTACATACTTCACCACATAAAGGACACTAAGCACTGCCTGAAACAAGATTATCGCTGTAAAACCATACAGAATCTTTTTATCCGTTGTTCCAAAAAATCCAGCTATTTCAGAATGGAACAAAATAAGTATATCGAACAAAAATATCAGGTAACAATACCCTCTAACTTTACCAAGTGCAATCGCACCTTCTTTCATACATGACCTCCATTACTAATTGCACGAAACTCTTGCGGCCATAGCTACAATTGTATTTACAACCTCATCAATAGTCATATCAGAAGTATCTAACCTAATCGCATCTTCAGCCTGAACTAATGGATTAAGCTTCCTATTCATATCCTGATAATCTCTCTCTTTGATTTCCTCGTGGATATCATCAAGATTTGCATTTACGCCTTTTGACCTAAGTTCTTCATATCTACGGCGAGCTCTAACCATAGAATCAGCAGTTAAAAAAACCTTGAGTTCTGCATCTGTCAAAACATTGGTTCCTATGTCCCGCCCGTCCATGATTACACTTTTACCAGCAGCAATTCTTCGCTGTATGTCGACAAGCTTGCTTCTAACTTCTGGTATTTGAGAATAAATTGATGCAAATTTGGAAATCTCCTGAGTTCTTATGATATCGCTGACATCATCCCCGTCGAGAATAATCTTACCATTCACAAAATCAATAGTTGTCTCCTCTAATACATTGCTAATAGATATTAAATCATCAGGTTTAATTCCCTTGCGATTGAGTTTTAGTCCTACAGCACGATACATAGCACCAGTATCAATATACTCGAGACCTAGCTTATCACCTACAAGCTTGGCGATAGTACTTTTGCCGGCACCACCAGGCCCATCAATAGCAATTCTTATCATCTTCGCACCTTAATTCTCGTCTGCGGAATCTTCTTCGCCAGTAGATTCCTTTACATATCTCTCCGCATCGTGACCATTTCTGTCCTTCTCCAGCAGATTATTAATCTCTTTTACAAATGTATCTATATCTGTGAATCTATGATATACAGATGCGAATCTAACATATGCAACTTGATCTAAATCACGAAGTTCATCCATGATAAGAGCCCCGATCATCTTGCTGTCTATCTCTTTTTCCATAGTGTTATTTAGGCCACGTTCAATGTTATCAGCAATTCTCTGCACGTCATCGTACTTAACCTTGGTTTTCTCGCAAGCCTTTAATACACCATTTATCAATTTGTTGCGGTCAAAACTCTCCCTAGTGCCATCACTTTTTATGACCACAAGTAGCGAGTTTTCAATCTTCTCGAATGTTGTAAAACGCTTATGACACTTGTCGCACTCACGACGACGTCTGATAGCAAGACCTTCTTCAACAGGTCTAGAATCAACAACCTTTGTATCAGGATTACCGCAATAAGGGCACTTCATATCGTTCCTCCATGTTTAATTAACAATAAAAAGTTTCGTAGCATATGATTTATCAATTTATTTATGTTTTATCTTAATTAAGTATATATAAGGGTTGGCATTCAGCATAAAGCTACGGCAAAAGTTATTTTGCAATGCTGTCCTTTAGGACTTTTGCCATAACCTTCTCGTACACCATGGTATCGTACAGATTGTTCTGATCAGCATATTTTTCAATCGACATACCAGCAGCCTTTTCATACTGAGAGCGTGTATAACCTGCGTCCTTAAGAAGTTTATCTAAGTACTCCTTGTATTCCTTATCAGATACTTTGATATTATACTGCTTGGCTAGAGCAAATAGCACAAGTTCTTGCTTAACAGTATTCTTTGCTGCAACTTTTGCTTGATTTTCAAAAGCTTTTTTGGACATACCCATCGAGCTCTTTAAATACTTCTCATATGACATATCATTCTTCTTAGCAAGAGCCTTGTACGTGTCAATCATCTTTTTCTGAGCATCCTTAAGTTCCTTACTAGGGTATTTCTTAATCTTGCTTGAGTTCAATATCTTCTGGAACAATTCCTGTTTCTCAGAGCTTGCTGCCTGAGCTTTCTTATCCTTCAAAAGCTGATTTTTTAGATTCTTCTCATATTCAGCTTTATTCTTGAATTTTGTATTCTTTTTTACAAATTCATCAGTATACTCAGGTGTAACAGTCTTAACAAGAGAGTTGAGCTTAATTGTAAACGTCGCTTTCTTACCTGAAAGCTCAGTGTTATTAGAATAGTTAGCAGGGAACGTAACCGTTATATCAAAAGTCTCTCCTACCTTATGTCCAACTATCTGTTCGGCAAATCCGCTGATAAAATTACTATCTCCAAGATTTAGTTCATATCCAGTAGCTGATCCACCATCAAACTTCTTGCCGTTAATCTTACCTGTATAATCGATGTTAACAATGCTATCCGACGCTGCAGTTCCTTCTTTTACCTGTTCCTTGGTTTTCGCCTGTTCCAGCGTAGTATTAATTGCATCCTGGACCTCAGTATCGCTCACTGAAGCATCAGCCTTTGTGTACTCAAGATTCTTATACTTGCCCAGCTTTACATATTTACTAAAATCATCATAGTTATACTTGTCTGGTACAGATGCTCCACCGCACGCAGTAAGCATGAGTGCACCGGCTACCATAACCGCCACAATTGTCGACTTGCATATTTTGTTACGTGACATATTAAAACCCCTTATATATTGTGCTTTAAGTTGTTTATACTTATAATTCTTTCAATATATATTATCATAGCAAAATCGAGGGTTCAACGAGTTTCACAGTAACCACACGAGTATTACAATTAATAAATCTTAAGAATAAATAACAAATGACAGGGATAATTCCCTGTCATTTGAGTTAATCATTATTTTCTTGTTCTCTGCGCTTTGCAAGTGCAGCCTCTTTACGTGCTTTTGCTCTTTCTCGCTTAAGAACTTCATTTCTCGCCGTTAACCCCCACCAAGTAACCGCGCACACAGCAACAATTAGGCCAGCGATAAATATAACGCCAACATGGCTTAGAAAATATTCCATTATTAGTTAGCCTTCTTTGCTAGTTCGCAAAGCTCAGCAAAACCTGCAGCATCATAGATAGCCATCTCGGAGAGCATCTTTCTGTTTAGCTCTACGCCGGACTTCTTTAGACCGTTCATCAGGTTGCTGTAGTTAATGCCGTTAGCTCTTGCAGCAGCATTAATTCTTGCGATCCAGAGTCTTCTATATTCTCTCTTCTTGTTCTTTCTTCCAACGAAAGCAGATCTTAGAGCTCTCATAACTGCTGGGTTAGCAGCTCTGAAGTTCTTGCTTCTCTGTCCGTAGAAGCCCTTTGCCTGCTTTAAAATCTTCTTGTGTCTCTTATGAGCGTTTACGCCCTTCTTTACTCTTGCCATATCTTAAAACCTCCCTAAACTACTTTGCCATTGATCTAAGCATACGCTTTGTATCTGCACTAGTAAGTACTGTGGACTTACGAAGACCTCTCTTTCTCTTTGCAGTCTTCTTTGTCAGAATATGGCTCTTAAATGCCTTGTTTCTCTTAATCTTACCTGAACCAGTAAGCTTCATTCTCTTGCTTGCGCCTCTATGAGACTTCATCTTGTTCTTTGCCATAATGATTTCCTCCTAAGTTGTTAATTCATTACTTACTATTCTTTGGTGATAGGAACATAGTAAGACTTCGTCCCTCAAACTTTGGCTTCTTGTCTATGATACCGTATTCAGAAACCAGCTCTGCGAAGCTGTTCATAACATCGAAGCCCTTTGCTGTGTAATCACGTTCTCTCCCTCTGAATCTAAGGCTAACCTTGACCTTATCTCCATCCTTTAGGAACTTGATTGCTGTATTCGCCTTTACATTTACATCGTGCTCCTCGATAAATGTGCTGAGACGAACCTCCTTAACCTGCATGGTCTTCTGGTTCTTCTTAGCCATCTTATCCTTCTTCTGGAGCTCGTAGCGATATTTCCCGAAGTCTAGGATCTTGCAAACTGGCGGTTCAGCATTCGGAGAAACATTTACGAGGTCTAGATTAGCCTCTTCTGCAATTGCGAGCGCTTCTCTTATGCCCATAACTCCGCGCATATCTCCATTCTCATCTATCAAACGGACTTCCTTTGCACGAATATCTCCGTTGATCTGTTGTTTATCCTTGCTAATTGGTCTACCTCCATATAATAAAAAAGCGGATACAGAAGTATCCGCGAATTAACTGAAATAAATCAAGTTATTGATAACCCGTACGCCTGCGCCCACAAGGTGAGAAGCGGATAACTTCTTCTTTGACTAGATGATTATAGACTATTGTTGAACTTGTGTCAATACTAAAAGACATATGCCTTTACTGTTTTTCAACTTCTTGTTCTGGCTTCATATTCTCCCAGTTCCACTCTCCTTTACACACAATCCTATTGTACGAAGGAAACACTACTGAGATTAGCGACATTATTCCTAGAATTATCAGGTACCAGTTATATGGAATCATACTAGTCGGATTTACTGCATTTTTAGTCAAGCTGGCGATTAGAAGGAACTGTGCTCCGTACGGAATGAAGCCCTGCATTATACATGAGAATATATCGAGGAACGAAGCTGTTCTTCTAGGATCAATCTTATACTTCTCTGAAATTTCTTTGGCAATCTCACCAGTAACGATAATCGCTACTGTATTGTTAGCTGTTGCAGCATCTGTTAAAGCTGATAATACCGCGATTCCTACAGATGCAGATTTAGGACCTTTTAATAGCTTACTTGTCTTATCTATAATCCACTTAAGACCACCGTAATGCTTAGTAAGTTCTGCAAGACCACCTACAAACATTGATAAAATAAATACTTCAATCATACCCTGGTAACCTGCCCAGATTTTAGCTGCAACTTCCATAAGACCAATTGCACCAGTTCCAACACCTACTGCTGAGGCGCTGATAATTCCGATAATCAGTACAGCGAACACATTGAGTCCTAATAATGCGAGCCCGAGAACAAGCACGTATGGTACTACCTTTATCAAGTTGTAATCTAGATTTCCAGTTGCAGTGCCGCCCTTGCTAAAAATAACCATAAGTGAAAGAGTAATTAGCGCAGAAGGAATAGAAATCCACGCATTAGTTCTAAACTTATCCTTAAGATCTACCCCTTGAGTCCTTGTAGCAGCAATAGTAGTGTCAGAAATCATCGAAAGGTTATCCCCGAACATCGCACCTGTGAGAACAGCAGCAACCACGAATGACATATTAAGATCTGCTGTCTTAGCCATATTATAAGCAATTGGAACTATCGCTCCCACAGTACCCATAGATGTGCCAGTAGCAGTAGATAGAAATGCTGCTATTATGAAAATTCCTGGGACAATGAACCTAGGTGGAATAATCGCGAGTCCAAGATTTGCTGTTGACGATACTCCTCCCATCGCACCAGCAACAGAAGAAAAAGCACCTGCTAAAAGGAATATCATGAGCATCGTCATAATATTTTCATCCCCAGCACCTCTTGCAAATAGCTTAAAATTATTGTCGATTCCCGTCTTGTGATACATTAAAAAAGCCAGTATAACGGCAATTGTCATAGCGACCACAGAAGGGAACTGATAAAATGCCATTTCTACACCCTTGGAATGTAGGACAATTCCAACGCCCAGGTAAATAACGATAAAGAAAAGAAGTGGAATTAACGCCAAGCCACTTGCTTCTCTTTCCTGGTGAAGTTTAATTTGTTCTTTCATTAAAATCCCTCAATAACTCGTCTAATATAAAAGTAACGTCTTAAAACTTTTACTAATCGAATAAAAGCACTACCTATCATTTTACACAAAATCAAACTTTCTTACACCGTTAATTTATATTTTTCTATGTATTTTAAGAGCTTTTCACATACTTTGTAAGTGTGTCATTAAATTTAAAATGTCAATGGCATCAATCTAATGTTACAATCATAGTACCTAATGTTTATTTAATATAGTAATGAGGAAATAATAAATGAAGTATTACAACATCTGCTTGGATGATACTGATTATTTATACTTAGAAAGAAATTCGAAACTTAATGTACAGTTCTGTCCATATTGCGGGATGATCCTTAATCGCGAAGCTTTAATATCTCAAGCCGCCGCAACATTAAAATGGAGAAACAAGACTTTCTTTGCTACCACATACGACGGTGTAAGCATTGTGAACCAACAGTTTTACGATATATATCATAATTATGAAATGAAAGGCATCGAGTTTATACCTTTTAAAAAATCCGAAGGCTACTATATTTGCAACTTCATCAATACTGTATCCTTCGATCTTGAAAAAGCAAAACAGATACGTGTTGAATTTGAGGGAAAAGTCACTTATGGAGTTATCGACAATGGGACATGCGACCATTGCAAAAAAAGCAAAGGGCATCATCCTTGGCCATATCGGATGATAGAATCCGATGAACAAAATCTCGAATCAAATACATTTTACCGTAGTGATATAGAATTTGGCGAAGAAAATTTTCAAGCTCCACTAATATGGGGAACCGAAGGAATCGTTGAAACTTTTGATAAAGAAAAAAGTAGTATATTTTATAGGATTGTAGAGTAAGGTCTTTGTTTTAAAGATCTAATGCAATCAACATTTATAATAGAATTGAACATAAAAAATAATAAAAATAACAATGGTCACACTGATAAAATTTATCGTATTGCAATATCACATATAACAATATACAATTAATGAATGAAATATTGCTGGGGGAGCGATAGCTGAGAGTTGCTTCACTTACGTATAAATTGGTCATTTTATACACTAAGATGAAGCGAGACCCTTCTACCCTGCGGATAATGCCGTAGCGGGAAGCTGGCTAGAATACAAAAGCACCCCCTCCTGCATTATAGGAGGTTTTTTTATGACTTTACAGAGTTTTGTCGAATCAAGAGTTGGTCAGGTTTTGATTGTATTTATAATCATCCTATTACTATGCTTAATAACAGTTAGCGGAAAGTCAAAGAGCGATAGCAAGAAAATAGATGTTAAAGCATTAACCATTTCCTCACTTCTAATTGCAATAGCTGTGGTGCTATCCAACATTAAGATATTTACCATGCCTCAAGGAGGCTCTGTCACCCTACTCTCACTTCTTCCAATTGCGGTAATCACATACCTGTACGGAACGAAGCGCGGAGTAACTGCCGGAGTTGCGCTCGGTCTTGTAAATCTAATCTTTGGACCTTACGTAATCCATCCGGTTCAGCTACTTCTCGACTATCCGATTGCTTTCGGAGCCCTCGGTCTTGGAGGAGCACTGCGCGACGGAAAGAACGGGCTCACAAAGGTATACCTTACAGGTGTATTTGCGAGATACTTCTGTGCTGTGGCATCGGGCATAATCTTCTTTGGAGCGTATGCGCCAAAGGGCTTCCACGCAGTTACATGGTCGATTTGGTACAACTTCACTTACCTAGCAGTTGAAGCTGCAATAACTGTTGTTGTAATTAACATGCCACCTGTTAAGAGCATATTTGAGAGGATTAAGAATGAAAACTAAGCTTGATAACCCTTTGTTATCAAGATATGACAGAGTTATTCTTGCATCGAAATCACCACGTAGATTAGATATCTTGAGAGATCATGGCGTTGAACCAATTGTAAAACCTGGAAATGCTGACGAATCACTACCAGAGGGTATATCATTTACAGATGCGGTAACGATGCTTTCCGAGCGAAAAGCTATGGCAGCATTAGAACTTCCAGATATATTAGTATTTGAAGGCAAATCGCTACTTATTGCTTCGGACACTATCGTCTATAAAGACATTATCATGGGCAAACCACACGATAACGAGGATGCTTTTAATATGCTGGCATCTCTACGAAATGATACCCATTATGTGGCTACTGGTGTCACACTCATCGACATTATTGACGGAGTTCCTCAGATTGATGACATATGCTCGTTTGCCGAAGTCACGGAGATCATATGCGGTAATTATACAGATGAAGATATATGGTCATATATAAAGGCTGGTGAACCGGCTGACAAAGCTGGCGCATACGCTATCCAAGGCGGTTTTAGAAAATATATCAGAGAGTTTAGAGGCGATTACGAAAATGTCGTTGGGCTACCTTATAATAGGATAATCAGCGAACTTAATAAATAACATCAATGTAAATGGGGCTGCATATTACATATGCTAGCCCCACTTTTTATAGCTTCATATAAAACGACATCTGGCATGCCCCACTTGCTCCTGCCGAGGAAACTTCTTCTATATTGAACTCATCGATTCCACCTATCGCATATACTGGTACATCAACTTGCTCTATTATGCTTGTCAGGAAGTCTATACCACGTCCTGGAAGCCCTTTCTTGCAATCAGTTTCATAGATATGACCAGCAAGTATGGCATTGGCACTAGACTCTTCAGCGCTAATAGCTTCTTGAAGTGAATGAACTGAAACCCATACCGATAATCCGTTTAAGCTTCTAACATTGGATTCATAATCATTAATCGATAATTGAACTGTTGTACCGAGTTCGCGCGCAACCTTATAGTACTTGTTCACAATCAGTCTTACAGAGTATAAATCACAGAGCAATTTAACTTTATAAGCTAGTTCCCTATATTCGTCTTCAGAAAGATCTTTCTCTCTAAGTATGACGATATCTGGCTTCGAAATTGCAAATACTACCTTAATTTGTTCATAAAGCGGTCTATCGGTTAAGTGGCGGTTCGTTACACAGACTTTTTTAAACGTATACATAATCGTTCATAACCGGCTGCATGCCGTGTTCCTTAAGAGCTTTACGGATTTCATCAACGGATCTTCCATCAGCTATTTCAAACTGATTATCACCAGAACTCGTTTCATCATCGCTATGGCTACCGATTCCAGTATCCACACCTGCAGAGATTTTTGTAGCAGTTATACCCATGACATTATCTCTGAATCCAGCTCGCTCACGAGTTGAAATGGTCATCGCTGCAAACGGAAGAAAAATCCTGTATGCAGAGATAACTTGAAGCAGTTGGCGCTCCCCCACCTTCTCATTATTCTGGTTCGGAGTGAACATCGCCCCTTCATCGTTATTGCTTATGATTGGTCTCAGTCTTGGACATGATAGCGAAATCTCTGCCCATGGATACTTGCGCTGAATTAGATATGCATGAAGGCCAGTAGCTAAAGCATCTTTTCTAAAATCATCAAGTCCAAGAAGTGCCGCGAATCCCACACCCCTCATACCGCCCATAAGTGCTCTCTCTTGAGCGTTAAACCTATATGGAAAAATCCTCTTGTGTCCAGCTAGGTGAAGCCTCTCATATTCATCGGAATTGTACGTCTCTTGAAAGACAGTCACGTAGTCAGCTCCGCACGCCTTTAGATACGCATATTCATCCGAATTCATCGGATAAACCTCAATCCCGATGTTCTTGAAGTATCTTCTGCCAATTTTGCATGCTTCACCGATGTATTCTATATCTGACTTACTCCTACTTTCCCCTGTTAAAATTAGAATCTCTTCAAGCCCGGTTTTCGCGATAGCCTTCATCTCCTTCTCTATCTCGTGAGAGCAAAGCCTAGCCCTATGAATCTTGTTATGGCAGTTGAAGCCGCAGTACACACAGTAATTCTCGCAGTAATTCGATATATAGAGAGGTGTAAATAAATTTACAACATTACCGAAATGTTTCCTTCTCTCAAGACTTGCCTTCTCGGCGATTTGGTCTAGGTATTTATCAGCTGCTGGAGATAGCAGTGCCTTGAAATCATCGATACTGCATCTATCCGACTTAATAGCACGCACTACATCTGATTCGCTGTATTCCAAAGGGTTATATGAATTAATTTCGGCTATAACTCTATCAAAAATATCATGAGGAATAATCTCCATTCCATCCATATAAGCCATATGGTCAGTGCGCATCATCATTTTCTCACTACCAGATGAATCCATATGTTTCACATCAGTCATATTTTAATCCTCCAGAAATCCAGTAAGCGGTGACGATGCAACTCCGCCATCTCTTACGATGCGTCCAAGACCAGCAAGGTAAGCTGCTCTACCTGCATTAATGGCACTTCCAAATGCTCCTGCCATCCCTGCTACGTCATTTGCCGTAGAGATTGCCGTATTAGCCATAATCGCACTTACACCCATTTCCATAGCTTCACAAGCCTGAGATGGTGAACCTATACCGGCATCTACTATGATTGGGATATCCACCTCATCAATGAGAATCTTGATTATATCCTTAGTTACTAATCCCCTGTTTGAACCAATTGGTGCAGCTAGTGGCATAATAGTTGAAGCGCCTACATCTACAAGAGCTCTTGCAACATTAAGATCTGGGTACATGTACGGCATCACGATAAATCCTTCATTTGCCAAAATCTCTGTTGCACGAATAGTCTCATAATTATCTGGGAACAAGTACTTCGAATCCTTGATGACTTCAATTTTAATGAAGTCACCGCATCCCAGCTCCCTAGCGAGCCTTGCTATTCTAACTGCTTCTTCAGCATTCCTCGCTCCAGATGTGTTAGGAAGCAGGGTTACGTGGTCTGGGATGTACTGAAGGATATTCTGAACATCTGTATTCGCTCTTCTAACCGAGAGAGTAATCATCTCTGCCCCCGCCTGTTCAACGGCAGCTTGTATAAGCTCAACATCGTATTTGCCAGAACCAAGTATGAATCTGGAATCAAATTCATGACCACCAATCACTAATTTATCATTCATTATGTGCTCCTTTTAATTAAAATCCCCTGTTTATACGCATAACCAAACCCCGTTACCCAATTACATCTCAATTTATCTCAATTCCACATTAAATCTCGATTAAATATTATCCGCGCCTAGAATATGCCCTATCACGAGATTTGCCTGATGACCTGCACAGACAGCAACTCTCGGAGCCATTAGTCCAATGCCATCACCTACATCTGTATGTCCATCACCACATATGAATAATCTATCCATGATGCGTCTAGACCTTATTTCATTTGCGCTACCATACCCAGCCATGCCAGATCCTGAAATCACAATTGGTCCATCTTCAACCGTGAGGAGTGAATCTATGAGCATCGCCTTTGACTCGGCTCCATCAAATGCCTCGCACACAATATCATAACCGCCAAATATCTCATCGCAGTTATCCGCTGTTACTCGAACACAGTCGGTAGTTACTTTCAAGTATGGGTTTATCTCCATGAGAATTTCCTTTATGGCATCAACCTTTCGCGAACCAATATGCCTAACGGTATATACTTGCCTGTTCAGATTAGTTATGTCCACGATATCGAAGTCGACAATATGAAGGTGTCCAACGCCGCTTCTAGCTAGCATAACAGCGATATTTGATCCGAGACCACCCGCACCTGCAATGGCTACGCTTGCCCGCTTTAGTTTCTGATGGACATCATGTGAAAATCTATCATCTTTAGCCTTATCAAACTCGCTGGCACTAGGAAACTTCTTAGTAGAAGAATTTAAATTGTCCATCGTTTAACCTCCTCCCATGAAGCAAACTATTTCTATCTTGTCACCATCGTTTATTAGAGTGTCTGCATAATTCTTCTTAGGTATAATCTCACCAAGCCTCTCTACCGCAATACGAGATGTGCTGTACGAGAGCGATATCACAAGGTCTTGTACTGTCATGCCAGATGTATATTCAATTTCCTTACCATTTACCTTAATCAAATTCTCACCACCTTTCATAATGGACTTTATAATTTGCCTATTCCCCTCGATTCGTTTATTAGCTGCTGTCATAAGTTAAGTAGCTATACGGCAACAAAAAAAGGTCATACGAAGTTTTACACCCAAGGTGGTGTACCCCTTCGTATGACCTTGCATACTCTATCTTTAATTATAAGTGACTGAGTATTATTGTCAATAAAAAACTATGGTTTAAACTATTACAAATACTAATAGATCATCCTTTATTGATTAAAATAAAGGCTAAGATATGCCACATACAATATGATAATATTTAGTTAAATATAAATAATCTAATTAATATCTAAGAAAGGGAAATCATGCGTAAGGACAATTTAAAGTTAATTTTAGGGCTTGTATGCATTTGCTTGCTTTCTACACCAATAAGCACCTTTATCTCAGACCATATTAACGTGACAACCGATGAATTCTCTATAAGTAGAATTACAAATTTTGCGTGGAGCATCCGAATTGCTTGCCTTATTTTGGCGATGTATTTCTTATCCAATGATAATAATCAGAAATAACTTACATATTGGATAAAACATTCTATTATCATTCAGCATCAAAGAAAAAAACCAGTTGCTATGCAAAGCAACTGGTTTGTACTATACAATTAATCTAGTTAATGTAAATCATCGCAATCATCAGAATCAGCGCAAACATCGAAACCGATATCTCAATTACGACTCCGATATCGCGATCTTCATTCTCAAACGAAATATTTCTAATAGCACCATTTCTTGAGTTCTCTGTCCATTTATATGGATTCCCTAGTCTCTCGCCAAGGAAATGCACGAAGTTCAGCGATTTACTGTCTGCCCATGCCGTGAACCTATTAAGACCAACTGAAACACAATTAACGAACTTTGCCAGCGGCTTCCTAAAGAACCAGTCAAAATCTAATGAAAGTTCATCGTGCGGAAGCATCTTAACTCTGAAAATCCAGAACACTAGTGTAGCCCCAACAAACAGTATTATATACTCCGCGATATGACTGATGTTAAACGGATTCACTGATATTTTGTACGGCATAATCCTATATAGAAGAGATGGATATACGCCCAGAATTATACATCCTGAAGCGCCTAGAATCATACCCATCTTCATACTCACAGGTATAGGCTTTACCTCGAACTCACTTCTAGCCTTGCCGAAGAACACAAACCAGTTCACCTTTAGAGCTACAGAGAGCCATGTTCCTATTGATGTCACGGTAAGCAGCAGAGCTGCTGTCTCATGTCCACTGAGACTGACTGCGTGCATAATAATACTTTTGGAAGCAAAGCCATTCAAAAATGGCATACCTGCAATTGATAGCGAGGCTATGAGAAAAGTCCATGCTGTAATTGGCATCTTCTTCCTTAGTCCGCCTAATTCTGTAATTTTTCGCTTACCTGTTGCCATTATTACAGCCCCTGAGCACATCATAAGTACACCCTTGTATAGTATATGGTTAAACGCATGAGATGACGCCCCATCGATTCCCCATGCTCCGCCTATAGCAAGCGCTGCAACCATATAGCCCAGCTGTGACATAATGTGATAGCTGAATAGCCTGCGGAGGTCATTTTCTAATAAAGCCATTAATACGCCATATAGCGCCATAAATACGCCAACATACACAAGTGCTTCAGTACCGGCAAAAATCCTTATCATAGCGTAAATACCAAGCTTTGTAGTGTATCCGCACATGTAAACTGTTCCTGCAATAGTAGACTCAGGATATGAGTCCGAAATCCACGAGCTAAACGGCGGAACTAATGCATTTACCCCAACTCCAATTAGAACGAACCAGAATGTAGCTGAACCACCTAGTGCGGTAAATTTAGGAATTCCAAGAGAATTCGTCTGTGCTGCGTGCAGCAAGAAACCTACTAGAAGCATGTTTCCTCCAAATGCATGCATCAGAAGGTATCTAAGCGCGGACCTTGACGAACGCCTTGTGTGCCTTGCATATATCAGATATGCCGCACTAAATGCAGCAACCTCCCAGAACACGATCATGGTAATTATGTCACCTGCTAAAGTTGCAGCTATGATGCTGCCTCCATAGATAACTGAAACACCCTTCTCCCACTTGTCCTGTATGTCAAATGAGTAAATGGAGTTGATGACCATAATTATGCTGAAGATGATTACGAATATCATTGATAATCTATCAACATGAATCATCTGCAGCTTGATATCTGGTGTAATCTGATACACCAAATGGCTGCTATTATTTAGTGTGAATAATCCAAGAATTCCCGATGCAGCTGCAACAATTGAACACGGCTTTTTAAATCTATCTGGTAGAACGAGGATTAACGCTCCAACCAGAATCATAAGGAGTCCAGGGTGAAAACTATTTATCATCATCAGTCCTCCTTTCCAAATAAGACGCATCTAATCCAGCATGCTGAATAAGTTCCATTTCTTCATTTATTTCTGTGCCCTCGTAGTAATTCACATTACGGCGTAAAAGCTTATTTAAGATAACCTTACTTATAAATACAAGCGCCAACGAGCCTACAAGAGAGAGTACGGTAAAATGTAATATCTCGTTTAACATATCACACCTCCCACATGGGCAAACACCGCTTCACCCGTGCTCATCGCTAGGTCTAGCAGGTGAAGTCCGAAGTTTGGAGCCACACCGAGTATCACAGATACAGTCGCTGTGATAAGCAGCGGAACTAGCATCGTCTTGCTAGCTTCACCGTACGTATTGAACTCTGGATTCACCGGTTCTCTCTTAAAAGTAATAAGTACAACTGGCATCAGATACGTAAGTGCCAGTACTGCACTTACAATAAGTGTAGCACCAAATAGCAGCTGCCCTGTCTTGAGTGCACCCATGATGATATTTGCCTTACTTACAAATCCCACGAAAAATGGGAATCCTGCAATACCAAGCGAAGCAATCGTAAATGCATTCATAGTAACGGGCATTCTCCTGCCAAGTCCAACCATTTCACTGATATCCTTCTTGTGAGTAGTCACAAATATCGCACCGGCACACATAAAGAGTGTAATCTTCATAAATGCATGAGCAACAAGATGATATAGAGCTCCCGCTGTGCTTAATGGAGACAGAATAGCTATTCCGAGTACGATATAAGACAGCTGCCCTATAGTTGAAAATGCAAGCCTAGCCTTTAGATTGTCTTTCTTAAGTGCTATCAGTGATGATATTAGAATAGTCGCTACTGCCATCCAAGCTAGTATAGTTGCACCACCGCACTCTCTAGCTAGCTTAGGTCCAAATACATATAGCACCACCCTGAGTGTTGCAAATGCTCCAGCCTTTACGACTACTACAGCATGAAGGAGCGCACTTACAGGAGTAGGCGCTACCATCGCCGCAGGAAGCCAACTATGGAGAGGCATAACACCTGCCTTAACTATTCCTGCTCCTATCATCATCATAAATACAACTAGTGCCCAAGGCGCTGGTAGCATGCTTTTATCCAGGAATCCACCCGGTTTAAACTCCATGTTACCTGATACAGAGTAAACTATGACCATAGCTGCAAAGAATATCTGCCCACTGATTAGCGTATATGCTAGATATTTCCTTCCAGATCTAGTACCTTCGGCATCACGATAATGCACAACTAACGGATAAGTCGCAATAGTAAGCACTTCGAAGAATATGAAAAATGTTATCATGTTTGCTGCAAAGCAAATTCCCATGGCCGCTGACAGGCACATTGCAAAAGATGCATAATATCCGGTCTGATTTTTCTCGCCATGCCCTCTCATGTATCCAACAGAATATATAGATGTTAATAGCCATAGCGTCGATGCGCTACATGCAAAAACAATTCCAGCTGTATCCACATTTAAAGTGAAATCTACGTCATCCACTATCCTAAATAGTTCTAATCTTATAGTATGGCCAGCCAAAACAGCTGGTACCATTGAATATACGAGAACAATTTTAATAATTGCAGCTATAAAGGTTATAGCTTCTCTTGCATTTTCCTTTATATGATCGCCGAGCACATATATAAGCCCAGATGCACATAGCGAAACTAATATCGCAAGAAGTGGGCGGATATTTAGAGAAATTAAATTCATATTCCTACCCCCTTCACAGTCATCATAATCACATCTATAACGCTTACGTTAAGTATTCCTATAGCAATTATTGCTACAAAACAAGTTACAATCGCAATAAGCATAGATATAGGAAGTTCACGCACTTCTCCTTCTCGTCTATCGTTAAGCTCTGTCGGTTTATTAATAAAGATCTTCTCAATTAACTTGAAGAAGTAAATCGCATTTAGCAAACTGCTAAGCACTAATACGGCTAAATACACAAACTGATGATTCTGTACAGCTCCTAGCGCAATGTACCATTTGCTGAAAAACCCTACAGTTGGCGGTATTCCGATCATCGAAAGTGAGGCCAAAACGATAAGAGCTGATGTAATAGGCATCTTCTTATAAATCCTGCCGAAACTCGAAAGCTCGAAGTTTCCGAATCTGTATCTGATTGCAGCTGAACTGAAGAAAAGCCCGCTCTTCATGAATACGTGTCCAATCAAATGCAAGAAGGCTCCAGCTAGTGCATATGAATTACCTATGGAAAAACCGAGTGTTATGTACCCAATCTGAGCAATAGATGAATATGCGAATATCTTTCTGATATCCTCCTGTGCCATAGCTCTAATCGATCCATAGATAATACCAATGCAAGAGAGCACACCGATTATGGTTAGAAATAGATTAAAATACTTGAAATCTGTGCCATAGATAATATACAGATATCTAAACATAGCGAGAGCTGGAATCTTACCCATTATTCCGACGATCAGCGGTCTAGAACCTGGTTCAGCATGTGCGTATGCCGATGGCTGCCAGCCGTGAAACGGGAACATTGGCATCTTGATGCCAAAAGCACCGATAAAAAGACACATGGAGACAGTCATCTGGACTGTATAGTCCTGTGAATCCAGAATGCTCCTCATATCAGTCATGTTTAGCGTCCCTGTTGATGCATATAGTATGCCGACACCGAGCAAGTACATGGTAGCTGCAACTGTACCCACTAGAAGATATCTAAAAGACGCTACTATTCCCCTGCTACCACCTAGAGCAATTAAACAATAACCAGAAAGTGAAGTAATCTCTAAGAATACGTATAGATTAAATACGTCGCCAGTTAGCGTCATACCACACATTCCGACTATTAACAAGCCTATAAGAGCATATGCTCCGCCTATAACCTTGCGTTCATTGGTAACTTCAAAATTCATGGTATATAGTACTGTAATAAATCCGAGGAGCAGAATTATCAAAACGATAATTGCACCGATTGAGTCGATATAAAATTCGATACCGTACGGTGCTTTATAGCCTCCAAATGTATATCGAATTGCGCCATCATGTATAACTTCAGCTAGAAGCTTTACCGAGCAAACAAAGGCCGCAAATATCGAAATTGCAACCACATTTCTTCCTAAGTGTTTATTTATCTTGGACAGTGGGAGTGACAGTAGCGCACTTATTAGTGGAAATAAAATAATAATTATTGGAAGATCATTCATTTGAAACGGTTCTCCCTTCTTATTATATCGTCCTCTTCTATGCTGCCATACTTTTCCTTAATTCTAGTTAGTAGCGCAAGTCCAACACCAGTAGTACCTAAACTTACAACGATTGCTGTTAGCATTAATCCATGGGGAATTGGGTTAACGTATTTATCAGCATTAACTATTGTATCTAGCGCAACAGGAATAGTTCCACCTTTCTTCTGAGCAAAGCATAGGTAGAAAAATATTACTGCAACCTGCATGATATTCATGCAAATGAGTTTCTTCATGTAGTTCTTACAAGAAACCATTCCATAAACTCCAAGTAGCAAAAGTAGTAAAGTTAAAAAATAAATCCCTTTACTTGCCAGAAGTCCATTTATCTGTGTCATCATCAAATCTTACCCTCTTCATAATCGCATTGAGAATCGTGATAATAGTGCCCATTACTCCGATAGTTACGCCTATCTCAACGAGCAGAATTCCAATCGCATGTCGTTCTGCAGCGTGAACCGGAATTGGCAGATAGGTGTAATCCATGAATGAGCCTCCGTTGAACATCGGAACAACTCCTGTCATCACATATATCAAAACACCAATGCCTGCAATACTCGCCGAATTTTTGCCTGTCATCATAAACAAGTTTTTCTTATCGGGAATTACTAGAATATCAATGATATACGTCAATGCAATGAGCGCTCCAGACTGGAATCCTCCACCAAGGCTGACTTCTCCATGAAATAATACATAGAATGCATATATCAAGATTAGCGGTCCAATGAGCGTAATCATTACATCCTTATTGATAGTCTTGTATGCAGGATCTCCGAGCTTATAACGGTGACCAAAATATCTCTTTGGCTGTACAATTCTATTCTTTGCCTTTGGTCTACCCGCCAGAATCATGATTACCCCTATTCCAGCTAGGAACATAACTGTCGTCTCGAACATTGTATCGAATGCACGGTAGTCTACAATCATAGCAGTAACCATATTTGGAGAATTCGTATCCTGTACGGAATGCTCTATATAGTATTTTGAAACATGAAGTGCTGGTGCAGAGTCGATATCCCCAATTGCTGGGAGTACATCGATCTTAGCTACTATAACAAAGAGTAGCAGTATCGCCGCAATCAAAAATGTCATGTTAATATACTTGCGCATTACTTACACCGCCTATCTATACTCTTAAGTGTCATTATGAAGTAAATAGTTGAAATAACACCAATTACAGCCTCTGTAAAGGCTACATCAGGTGCGCCCATGATAATGTACAGAAACATCGTTACAAAGCTGAATGCGCAATACACTACGACAACTGACACGAGGTCTTTATCAAATATAATCACGAGAGTAATAGATATTAAAGCGAGAAGTAGAATAGCTTCTACAAGAAATGAACTCATCTATCTTCCCTCCTTTTCATCCGCAGTATCATCCTGATTACCCCCATATGCTTCTTGTGATTATAATCCTGGTAATTCTTGGCATGAACCGATGTTATCATAATCAAATTAGTTCCGAGAGGATTTGTAAGTAGTAGTAGAAAGAATATGATAAATACTTTTACTGATAATAATGTAAATCCTGTGTACACCATTATTCCTATAGTCATCATCAGTGCTCCGAAAGTTTCTCCTACACCAGAAGCATGAAGCCTTGTAAAAAAATCAGGAAATCTTATTACTCCAACTGCTGCTAAAGCCATAAACATAAAACCGAAGGAAATAATAGTAATCGCCACGATGTTTTGTAAACTCATTACCTTCTACCTCCTATGAATTTAGCGAGAATAACAGTTGTTACGAACCCTAAAATCGCATAACTTAGTGCGATATCTATATGCATATCCATTCTGTTGTCAATCAAGCCAACGACTAAAATCAGCATAACGATATTCGTATTTATGACGAATAAAGCATTGAGCTTGTCGTATACCGTCTTACCTATAAACATCGTTATAACCATTACTATGACGATTGCAAGCAGACCAGCAAGAAGCGCGATAAAATAATTATGCATTAGACTTCTTCCTCCTTCTCTTGAATCGCTTTGATGTCAGTTCAACGACTTCCTTCTCCGTAAAGTCGTAATCAGTAACCACATCGACCACCTTGTAATCTATAGTCTCTCCGTAAAGTTTTGCAACACGCATCTGCATAGATCCATCTAGCAGTCCATCAGCAAACTCGCTATTTAGCGCGTGAACGGAGAAAACACCGCTATCATAGATATCGATAGTTACAGTTCCCGGTGTTAATGTGATTGAATTTGCAAGAATCGCCCTTGCTGCCGGATTGTCGTAATCTGCCTTAAACCATACTACGAGAGGCTCAATTTTCATTTTAGAAGATAATACAATCTTAGAAACGTCTATTGCACTCTTAACGACCTCTTTCATAAGCCACAGAAAATAGATTAGCAGTTTTGGATAATTAGCATGAAGAATAAAATATGTTCGGTTAGATTTAAGCCCTCCGATGCGCAGAGAGCCCACTACGAAACATGAAATCAAAAACGAGGAAACACATCCATAAATTATAAATTTAACTGTAAATATTCCTGACATCACAATCCAGAGAAGCAATAACAAACCATAAACCTCGATGAAATTGAGGTACGGGTTGCTAGCTAGATGCCGGTCGCGAAAGAATTCCCTCATCTTTGCTTTTAACCTTTCATATATAAAATTGATTGAATTGATAACATTAATTTTAGTATACATTATTATTGACAACCTTTAAAGGCTTTTGTTCTATTAACCATACATAATTGTATTATTTATGTTTCTGGTCTTAAAAATGGTCATAACGCTGTATTTCGTTGTCATTTCAATTGCAAACAACTGTTCGAAATGGTATAATTTAATGATTTTAGTATAGGGGGATAAACTAGAATGAAAGATTTTATCAAAGAGGGACAAACTGTTACCATGTTCGTTCCATACGACTGTAACAATTGTTGCCCTTTCTGTGTAAATAAAGAAGACTATAGAGATACATCTTCGTTCAATCTTGATAGATGCTACAGGTCTCTAGACTTACTAGACAAGATTTTACCGCACAACGATATAGTGCTTACCGGAGGTGAGCCTCTTGCAGATCTTGATGCGCTTCAGGACATACTTGATCACATTAAGGATGGTCATCATGTGTACATCAACACAACACTGCCAACCAATGAGAATCAAGATATTCATAGAGTTGCAGCAGTGCTTAACAAAAATAAAGATAAGATTAGCTGCATTAATGTATCAAGACACCTTAAGCATTACGTCAAGGAATGCTCTGATGAGATTTTCGAGCTTCTTGAAGTCCCACATCGCATTAACTGCGTTATTTTCCAGGATGCAACTGAAGCTGACACAAAGGAAAAACTGCTCAAGGTTCTAGATAGATTCTCTGGTCATGAGATACAACTTCGAGCTAACTACTCTAAGTTGACACTTGATAACGTGTTCGACACAGAGCATGACGATTTATTCAAGCTAATCGATTCCATCGCTGAATACAAGGGACAGCTTGAAAAGGAACTGTTCCGTACTGGCTTCCTATTTCAGCTTGGAGACAGCAGAATCACTTATCACAAAACGCTTCCATACAGCAAAATCAATGGTAAAGTCGGTGATATTATCATCAGACAAACTGGTGAAATATACGATGATTGGAATAATTACGGCGAAGAGATGACACTCAATTCACTTACTTTATAGAGGATTTGACATGACAAAGGTTAAAAAAAGCGAAAAACGTCAGCAGCAGGTGCTCGCGTACATGAAGGAAACTATAAAACTAAAAGGATTTCCCCCAACCGTTAGGGAGATTTGTGACGCTATAGGGATCAAATCAACTTCAACGGTATATAGCGATATCAAAGCACTTGAAGTCCAGGGGTTCATCAAAAAAGACCCTAGCAAACCTCGTGCACTGGCAATTGTCGATTCAATTAGCAAAGATGCGAAGGAGCCTATGTTTGAAGCGGATGACATCAACATGGTGCAGCTTCCCGTAATAGGTAACGTTGCAGCAGGTGTTCCGATTCTATCCGAGCAAAATATTGAGGATAACATCCCTTTCCCTGCTCGATTTATCGGTAATGGAAATAACTTCTTGCTGGTAGTACACGGTGACAGTATGGTTAATGTCGGAATAAATGATGGCGATTACTTAATCGTACAAGAAGATCAGACTGCATCTAACGGCGATATTGTTGTTGCGATGATAGACGGCGCATTTGAGACTGAGGCGACAGTTAAGAGGTTCTATAAAGAAAAAGGACACATAAGGCTACAGCCTGAAAACGACTTCATGGAGCCTATAATTGTCGATGACTGTAAGATTGTCGGCAAGGTTAAGGGAGTCTTCAGATATTTTAACTAATATTTCACTTTATACGTACCCAAGGAGGAAACGATGACACAGAGTAACGAACATCACTACTCTAACGGCATAACCGATGCAAGAACACTCGGTTGGCCGAAAACTATTCTACTAGGCCTTCAGCATACATTTGCCATGTTCGGTGCAACCGTGCTGGTACCACTTCTCACAGGTCTTAGCATATCCACTACGCTTTTGATGGCTGGTCTTGGAACACTGTTATTCCATCTGCTGACTAAAGGTAAGGTACCGGCGTTTCTCGGCTCTTCATTCGCTTTTCTTGGTGGTTATGCAGCTGTAGCACCGCTTCAGAATGGTCACCCCAATACAGAAATGCTCCCATATGCTTGCGGTGGAGTAATTGTTGCAGGCTTTGTATATGTAATACTTGCTGCACTTATAAAGTTATTTACGATTGAAAAGGTCATGAAATTCTTTCCTCCTGTAGTTACAGGGCCGATCATCATTTCAATCGGTTTAATACTCGCGCCATCTGCTATCAAGAATGCACAAACTAACTGGCTTCTAGCCATTGTTGCCCTAGCATCGATCATATTCTTCAATATGTGGGGCCGTGGCATGGCCAAGATTGTACCTATCATTTTAGGTGTAATAATCTCATATTTAGTAGCTCTAGCGATGGGACAGATTGATTTCTCGGGTATGGGTAAAGAGTCAATTGTTGCCTTCCCTCCCATCATGATGGCTAAGTTTAATATAAGCGCAATTATCACAATCACTCCAATTGCCTTAGCGACAATGATGGAGCATATCGGAGATATATCCGCCATCAGCGCTACAACTGGTTACAACTACATTAAGGACCCAGGTCTACACCGCACGCTTCTCGGTGACGGACTAGCAACGATGCTCGCCTCTCTATTTGGTGGACCTGCTAATACAACATACGGTGAAAATACTGGCGTTCTTGCACTAACAAAGGTATATGATCCACTAGTAATAAGAATTGCCGCATGCTTTGCGATAATACTCTCGTTTATACCAAAGTTTGCATTTATCATAGAAACTATTCCATTAGCAATTATTGGCGGTGTTTCACTGATACTATACGGCATGATTTCTGCAGTCGGCATTAGAAATCTTGTTGAAAACCAGGTTAATTACAAAAACACTCGAAATACTATAATCACTGCTCTCATTCTCGTATGCTCTCTAGGATTTAACCAGATTGGCGGTATAACATTTACAGTTATTGGCGTAAAAATCACTCTTTCTGGACTCGCCATTGCGGCTATAGTTGGCATTGTAGCTAATATGCTACTCCCTGGAAAAGATTATGAGTTTGACGAGGATAACGAAGACGATAAATTCCAGACATTTAAAGTTTAGTACTTTACCGACTTAAGATTTTATGAGCCGTGAGCATTATGATAGCCCACGGCTTATTTATTTATAAGATATATAGGAGGTCATCATGCCTGCACATAACGCACACTATCTGTTCGGAAGAACTGTTCTAAGCAAGTTACCTGCTGATACTGAGAGGTTAATTAATACAAATGCCGATTCATATGCGGCATTTGTTTTCGGGCTCCAAGGACCTGATATCCTTGCATTTTATAGACCGATATTTCCAAGCATCCTTAATAAAGAAGGTGCAACTATCCATCATAGTCCTGGTTCATCCTTCTTTAAACATGCCTTTAAGGTTGTTCAAGAATCTCCTACTGTAGAGAAAATCAGCTATTTATATGGTGCGATGTGTCACTATATACTAGATTCTCTATGTCACCCTATTATTAATAATTACGTAAAAACAACTGGTATGTCACACAGCTTGGTCGAAAGAGAGTTTGATCACTATGTGCTAGAACAGCACGACCTTACGCCATTTACTATTGAGCTAAAGCTCGTTGCGCCAGTGAGGAAAAATCTCGGTTCAATAATGGCACCTTTTTATGAATCCCCTACCGCTAGCCAGATGCAGCTAGCAACTAGAGATATGAGGCGTTCAATTCTAATACTCGGAACAAAGAATGACTTCCTTCGCAGAAGACTTCTCTCAATCCTCGCTTCTAACAGAGTAACAATGAAACAATGCGACATGGTAGCATCTAACGAATATGATCCTCGCTCAGCGGAGAGCAATTCTGAAATTTGGAAGAAGTACGAAATGGCCATAGACAAGGCTGTTTCTGAAATCAAATACATAAGAAAAAGTCTGATTGATCATAATCAACCAGACCTTAGTCGCTATGAACTAGATTATCTAGGCAAGAAACACTAGAACTCTATAAAAACATCGATGCTCCGTACGTTACCCATGTAACTATGAATGCTGCGACGACTACACCTAGGGCAATTGCAGGGAACGCTCTTTTGAGCTGCATATCCATCATCGCAGCCACTAGAGCACCTGTCCATGCTCCAGTTCCAGGAAGTGGAATCGCTACAAGAATCATAAGTCCCCAGAACTCATACCTTAGGACAACGTCCTTGTTCTTATCAGCTTTTCGCTCCATCCTAAGGACTATACTGTTAAGCTTATCAGACTTCTTGCGCATCAACGCAAATACGTCCCTTGTAAAAACGACGAGAAACGGAACAGGTAGCAGATTGCCGAGCACCGCAATTAATGCCGCTTGCCAGATTGGTAGTCCTGCAATTCCAGCACCATACGGTATTGCACCACGTAGCTCTATAATAGGCACCATAGCCATAAGAAACGTTTTTAGCATCTACCCTTCCTTTCTCACAGTTACTATATAGCTGAAAAATAATACCTGTAAATTTATACTCTCTAGATTTGATTGATATTTATATATTATATTTAACCCATTTATTGTAGCATACGCCGATATCTCTATCAATTCATAATACCCTCACACAGATTGATTGTACTTAAATACCTTTTGTGCTACCATTTACATACTATAGGAGGTACATTATGAAAGATAAAAACGCATGGAATAACTACTCTCCAGAGGAGCTTAAAGCTCTCGAGAATTTAAACAAGGGATACATAGATTTCATTTCAGAAGGGAAGACTGAACGCGAGTGCACAGAGCTTCTAGTCAAGATGGCAGAGGCTCATGGATATCGTGACCTAAATGAGGTGATTAAAAATAATGAAACTTTGAGCATAGGTAGCAAGGTCTACGCAGTTAACATGAATAAGTGTCTTATTACATTTAACATAGGCGAAGACATCGTTAATCGCGGTATGAACATCCTCGGGGCGCACATCGACTCACCTAGAATTGATTTAAAGCAGAATCCACTATACGAGACTGATGAATTTGCCTATCTAGATACACAGTACTATGGTGGCATCAAGAAGTACCAGTGGGTTACTATGCCCCTTGCACTTCACGGCGTAATTGCCAAAAAGGACGGAACCGTTGTTAATGTAAATATAGGCGAGGATCCATCAGACCCAGTTTTCTTCATCAGCGACCTATTAATTCACCTGGCTCAGGACCAGATGCAGCTTACCGCAGCCAAGCTGATCGATGGTGAAAACATGGATATCGTATTCGGCACGCAGCCACTTGACAGCGAGAGTGAATCCGCAGTGAAGGCTAACGTATTAAAGCTACTCAAGGATAAATACGGTATCGAAGAAGACGACTTCTGGTCGGCTGAGATTGAGGCTGTGCCAGCTGGAAGAGCCAGAGAAGCAGGTTTAGACAGGAGCCTAATTCTCGGTTATGGGCACGACGATAGATCTTGTGCGTACACTTCTGCTGTTGCTCTCTTCGAAGTTGAAAATCCAAAGACCACTACTTGTGGACTCTTTGTAGACAAAGAGGAAATCGGTAGCTACGGTGCTACAGGTATGCAGTCTCACTTCTTCGAGGATATAGTTAGAGAACTACTAGATAGACTAGGAATTTACACAGAGCTAAATGCAGCTCGCGTTCTGAGAAATTCTCGCATGCTCTCATCCGATGTAAGTGCAACTTACGACCCTATGTACGCAGACAAGTTCAGCAAGAGAAACGCTGCTCTCTTCGGTAGAGGAATCGTGTTCAACAAGTACACAGGAAGCAGAGGAAAAGGTGGTTCTAACGACGCTAATGCCGAATATCTCGGCAAGCTCAGAGCGATCATGCATAAGCACAATGTAATGTTCCAGTCAGCTGAGCTCGGCAAAGTAGATGTCGGTGGCGGTGGTACTATTGCGTATATCTTGGCACTTTACGGCATGGAAGTTGTAGATAGCGGAATCGCAGTACTCAACATGCATGCTCCATACGAAGCGGTTAGCAAGTCTGACGTATACGAAGCATACAAGGGATATAAGGCGTTTATTATAGAGGCGTAGTCTCAAAAACGCTGATCTATCTATCAGAACTGCGAATTGTAGAGATAAATTTCAACTGCATACATGTCATACCTACTATAATGGTAATTACGAATAATACCCCGTCTCCATAGGAGACGGGGTATTGTAATCTTAATCAATAATTAGTCAGCCTGCTTATTCACACCTCTATTTACATATGAAGTATGTAGTAAATGATGTGCCTTCTCGCCTCCTGGAACTCCGAGATAATCATCGTACATCTTGATAATTACTGGATTCTCATGAGCCTTACGAATTGGAGCATTCTTATCCAAGGTATATAGCCCTTTTGCTCGTTCAGCTCTGACATCGATAAAGTTTCTAACCTGGGAGTCTACATGTGGCTGGCCACCACCATTTACACAGCCACCAGGACATCCCATGATTTCTATGAAGGTATAGTCAGCTTCTCCTGCCTTTACCTTATCCATAATTATCCTGGCGTTTGCCAGCCCGCTGGCAACAGCAACCTTAACCTTCTTGCCCTGCAGGTCGTATTCAGCCTCTTTTACGCCCTTTACGCCACGAACATCTACGAAATCAAGATCAATAAGCTCTTCACCTGTAAGCTTTTCGACAGCCGTTCTGAGCGCTGCCTCCATTACACCACCAGTAGCACCAAATATTACTCCAGCTCCGGTGTATTCACCAAGCGGATTATCATAAGGCTCATCTTCAAGCTTCATAAACTCGATACCAGCCATCTTTATCATCCTCGCAAGCTCACGAGTTGTAAGCGAGTAATCAACATCCTGATATCCATCAGTACCCTGATCATCTCTTCCAAGCTCATGTTTCTTAGCTGTACATGGCATTACGCTTACAGACACGATTTTGTCCACCGGGATACCCATAACATCTGCATAGTATGACTTTGTCACAGCACCGAACATCTGCTGAGGCGACTTGCATGTCGATAGATTAGGAATTAATTCTGGATAGTAGTGCTCACAGAACTTAACCCATCCTGGCGAGCAAGAAGTAATCATAGGAAGGACTCCGCCCCCCTTAACTCTCTCGACAAGCTCATTTGCTTCCTCAACGATAGTGAGGTCCGCCGAGAAATTCGTATCGAAAACTCTATCAAAGCCAAGCCTGTGCAGAGCTGCAGACAGTTTCCCTTCTACTTCCATACCTATCGGTTGATCAAAACACTCAGCTAGCGCAACTCTGGTTGAAGGAGCAGCCTGAACGACTACGAACTTATCTGGGTCTTCAATCGCTTCCTTAACCTGCGTGATAGAATCCTTCTCATATAGAGCGCCTACTGGACAAGCAACGATGCACTGTCCACAATTTACGCAGCTCGTCTCAGCTAAAGGAATATTAAAAGTCGTCCCAACGTAAGTGTCAAATCCTCTCTTGTTAGCACCGATTACTCCGATGCTCTGAAGATTATTACATGCTCCTATGCAGCGACGACATAGTATACACTTGCTATTGTCGCGAACTATTGACTTCGAACTGTCTTCTATTACGGAATGATTCTTTGCACCCTTGTAGTACTCAGTATCATCTACCCCGTACCTTCTACATAGCTTTAGAAGCTCGCAGTTGCCACTTCTGAAGCAACCTAGGCAGTCCATGTTATGATCTGATAATAGAAGCTGTAAATTCTTTCTTCTATACTCAACTATCTTCGGTGTATTAGTACGTGCAACCATTCCGTCAAATACAGGGAATACACATGCTGCCGCAAGTGCACGAGCACCCTCTACTTCACATAGACACATTCTACATGCACCAATTTCATTTACATCCTTTAGATAACATAGCGTAGGGATATCAACTCCTGCGATGTGCGCTGCTTCGAGTAGCGTAGAACCTTCAGGAACATTAACCTCTATGTTATCAATTGTTACTTTAACATCTGACATCTCGTTTCCTCCACTACTTTCTGATTATTGCGCCGAATCTACAGTTATCCATACATGCTCCGCACTTGATACACTTAGCAGTATCAATTACGTGAGGTGTCTTAACTGCACCAGAGATAGCATCAACTGGGCAGTTTCTAGCGCAGAGAGTACATCCCTTACATTTCTCTTCGATTATGCTGTACTTGAGTAGCTTCTTGCAGACACCCGCAGGACATGTCTTATCCTTTATGTGGGCAACGTACTCATCTCTAAAGAATCTCATTGTCGAAAGAACTGGGTTTGGTGCTGTCTGGCCAAGTCCACATAGCGAGTTGGTCTGAATAAAGTTAGCCAATTCCTCGAGCTTTTCAAGGTCTTCCATCTCACCTTTTCCCTCGGAGATTCTCGTTAGTATTTCGAGCATTCTCTTAGTACCAACTCTGCAAGGTGTACACTTGCCACATGACTCACTAACCGTAAATTCTAGGAAGAACTTTGCGATGTCTACCATGCAGCTATCTTCATCCATTACGATAAGACCGCCAGAGCCCATCATACATCCGATGCTCTTTAGGTTCTCGAAGTCGATAGGGATATCATAGTATGTGCTAGGTATGCATCCGCCAGATGGACCGCCTGTCTGAGCAGCTTTAAATTTCTTACCGTTTGGAACTCCGCCACCGATATTTTCAACTACATCACGCAGAGTTGTGCCCATTGGGACCTCTACAAGCCCTGTATTATTAATCTTACCACCTAACGCGAATACCTTAGTCCCTGGGGATAGCTCCGTTCCGAGAGAACTGAACCACTCTGGTCCCTTATTAAATATCACTGGTATGTTAGCATAGGTTTCAACGTTATTAAGGATTGTTGGACATCCGAACAATCCCTTTACAGCAGGGAACGGTGGACGAGGGTGTGGTTCACCTCTATTTCCTTCGATAGAAGTTAGAAGAGCAGTTTCCTCTCCACAGACGAATGCTCCCGCACCGAGCCTTAAGTCGATATCAAAGTTAAATCCCGTACCAAATATGTCCTTGCCAATCAGGCCATATTCCCTAGCCTGCTTAAGCGCAATCTCTAGCCTATTAACGGCAATTGGATACTCCGCACGAACATAGATGTATCCCTGATCTGCACCAATTGCATATCCTGCAATGGCCATAGCTTCGAAAACTGAATGTGGATCCCCCTCTAATATTGAACGATCCATGAATGCACCAGGGTCTCCCTCGTCAGCATTACAACATACGTATTTCTGGACTTCTCCTCTATTGCCAGATGCGAACTTCCATTTCTTTCCTGTTGGGAATCCTGCACCACCACGGCCTCTAATGCCACTGTCGAGTACAGTCTGGATAACCTCATCTGGGGTCATCTCCGTTAAGCATCTGCCCAGTGCCTCATATCCACCTGTAGCGATGTATTCATCGATATTCTCTGGATCAATAACTCCACAGTTTCTAAGTGCAATTCTCTCCTGCTTAGTATAGAAGTCGGACTCTGTCATTGTCTTTGCAGGACTTCCATCAGTAGTCTCCTCTTTGAGCATGTATTTGTCAGTCGGAACACCACCAACGATATGCTCGTTGACAATTGCCTCTACCTTCTCAGGATCAACTTCTTCATAGTAAACAGAGCCAGGATGAACTACAACTACAGGACCTTTAGCACATAGACCAAGACATCCTGTCTGGATGATTTTCACATCATCTTGAAGTCCATGCTCTTTGAGGTGAGTCTCGAAAGCTTTAACTACATCTAAGCTGTGATTAGATGTACATCCTGTCCCTCCGCACACAAGTATATAATTCTTATGAACCTGTGCCCCCTCAGCCTCAGCATGGATAGCTGCTTCACCACCTAGCCTGAGGTTTACTTGGCACATCATCTTATTCTTGATGGCTCTAAGTTCATTAAGCGATTTCATAATAACCTCCATAGTCTACACAACGCTGCTAAGCGTATCATTTACAACCGAAAACTACATGTATTTAGCAAGAACCTCTGGGATCTTATCCGCAGTCATTTTGCCATACACGTCTCCGCCAACGATAACTACTGGAGCAAGTCCACAAGCCCCAACGCAGCGGCATGAATCTAAGGAGAACTTTCCATCCGGTGTGCATTCTCCATCACCAATCTTGAGTTCCTCAACACACTTATCAAATATATCTCCTGCACCCTTAACGTAGCATGCAGTACCTAGACAGACTGAAACTTCATGTTCACCCTTAGGTGACATTGAGAACTGAGCATAGAATGTAGCTACACCATATACCTTCTCCATAGGAAAACCCGTTTCATCGGAAATGATTTTCTGAACCTGATATGGGAGATACCCATATATCTCCTGTGCATGCTGCATGATTGGCATCAAGCAACCCTTCTCACCTTTAAGCTCGTCAATAACCTTTAGTAATTGCTGCTCTTGCTCAGGTGTGCCCTTGAATGGGACATTTGAAACCTTCATACCTAGAACCTCCTTCAACCAAATTAGTTAGTGGTATTTAACAAAATTAAATCATATGTTTAATTTATTATATATATTAAATAAATTTATTTCAATGATAGTTACGAATCTATCTATGTGATGAAACCATTCATTTCACTGTTACTTTCGCTGTAATTATCCGCAGCTTTTTTCGATAAATCCACTCGCAATTGATAATTGTGTAACGTATAATATAAGCATAATTGTATCTGCACATGCGTTGACTAGGGAGGACATAATGACACTACTTGAAATTAATTCTATTATAGAAGGAAAGATCCTAACCAAGAATCCAGATCTAAATCTTGAGCTAGTTAATGCCTTTTCATCTGATGTAATAAGTCACATCGTAACATATGCTAGCGATAAGTCGATACTTATCACGGCAGTGTATAACCCTCAAATCCTTAAAACCGCTGAAATGAAAGGCGTTCAATGTGTCATTTTGATTGGCATTTACGAACCAGAGCCATCGCTTGTCACTCTTGCAAATTCATTGGGAATCACTTTGCTGCGTTCTACTTTTTCAATGTATGTTACTTGCGGGAAGCTTTATAGCAGCGGTTTGCAGGGCGCTTTTTAATATAAGGAGGACATTATGATATATCCTAAATTTCCTGAAAAAGGTTCCTCTCTAGGCATCTGTGCCCCGAGCGCTGGAGTTGGTCACAAAATTAAATTGTTTGATAAATCATTAGCAGCCCTTAAATCATCGGGCTTTGATATTATAGAAACAGCTAGTGTTAGGAATGATAATATAAAATCTGCTGATGCTAAGACTCGTGGTGAAGAGTTTAACTTTCTCGTTCAAAATCCTGATGTAGAGATGATTGTTTCTGCAGCTGGTGGTGATTATAACATCGAAATATTACCTTACTTAGATACAGAGACGTTGGCTAATTACCCCAAGTGGATTGCTGGTGCAAGCGACCCCACTAACATTATGTACTACGTAACTACTAAACTCGACATAGCTACGATGTACGGTTTTAATGCAGGTAGCTTTGACTGGGATACACTTCACGAGTTCCAGAAGAATTCACTCAAACTTATGTACGGCAACACTATAAAACAATACTCATTCGATAAGTACGACTCTAACACCGACTTTAGCGTTCAGGATGTGGTTCTTGATGGAGACGTAAATTGGCAGCTATCAATGCCAGGTACAGATGAGATAATAGATAAATCGTCCGCTGCTGATTCACCAAGGCTAATAGCTGAGGGGCGACTTATAGGAGGATGCATAGATTGTATCGCAAAACTAATAGGAACTCCTTTCGATGGCAGCAAGTCATTTGTAAAGAAATATCCTCATAAAATATGGTTCCTAGATAATTTTGCGATGACTTCATTTGACCTATACCTCACAATTATGCAGATGAAGTACTGCGGTTACTTTAAAGGCACCAAAGCGATAGTGTTTGGGAGAACTATGTTCGGAGACAAATCAGACGAGGAATATATAGCACAGCTACGTCAAGCTATTCCGGATATCCCATTCATCTGGAATGCAGATATCGGCCATGTAAAGCCATGCTTTACAGTGATAAATGGTGCGTACGGCAGAGTTACATGCGCACAGGGAAAAGGTTCGCTTGAGCAGGCGTTGGTGTAGACAGTTAATCAACATAAATGTACAATAAATATTAATCATCTATTCATAAGATGTGTGGAGGGAATTAATGAGTATTATAGTTTTGTTTTTCTTTTGTGGTATTTTATTTTTAACTGTTATCTGTTTAATAACATTCATCGTATTAGGAACGGCATCAATTTCATTAGGAAGTGCATTTTTAATATTACTAAGGGTATTTACATTGAAGGAAAAACCACGTTGGAGAAACCCTGATGATAGACCTAAAATCATTCTTCTAATTTGGTTAGCACTGCTTTTTATTGTCACTATTTCCGGTCTAACTGTATTCATTTATTACATGTATCAAATACTCACATAGACTTTCAATCAAGAATCCTATGTATATAACAGAACTGTAAATTTATAAAACCAAGTAAAAGGTAGATGTTGACCACATCTACCTTATTTACTTAAAACTAATAAACCCTAAAATCAATATTTATAGCGCATCATTATGAATTAGAACGCTCATGTAAGCACCCTTCTTAAATATCGATGTACTTACGCCCCATGCGATAGCTGAACAAGCTAGTTCATCAGCATTCTTTGACTTAATGCTTCTAGAGCTTAGCACGATTCCCTTTGGATATAGTTCAGCACCCAGATACTGATGCAAGCTATCCGCAGAACCCGATTCAACAGCTTTGATAGAACGTCCAGGATTTGTGTCCCACCACTCATTTGGCTTCGAGAATGAGCCATCAGCTCTCATCTCACCCGAGGATAGATTCTGAGCACATATTTCTCTTAGTTTCTCTAGAGTCTCATCATCGATAAATCCATCAGTAATCGAATATGCATACATTGCACACGCAACACCATCATCATCTAGTTCCTTTAGAAGGTATAGATTAGATACCCCTCTCTCCTTGAACTTCTTCCACTTAGCAGACACTTTCTTAATACTTGCATCATTGTAAACAGATGAGTTTCCATCCTCAAGAGCGCGCTTTAGCTCTTCTAAGTCTACGTCCTTCTTCTCCCAGTTGTCTATAAAATTGATTCTTAGATCACTCATGTAACTTTACTCCTTTAAATCTTCTTGCCAACTAGTTAATGTATCATTATCAAACACGATCATCGTGTCAGTAAACGGTTTTACTAAGACCTCCGTGTAAAAAGGTCCTTTTTTCTTGTAATATGCCGATATCCCAGGGCGAGCTTTAATTGAGAATCTTATCTTGTACTCTCCTGGAGGCATCAAGATAGACGGTGTTAGAAACTCGTCTGAAAATAATACTCCAGATGACCAGTTCTCTCCATCAGCCGAAAATGACATATCATAGAATTGACCATAACCGTTATCGATTCTAAGGTATACCTTAGGCAGCTCCTTATCGCGTTTCATGCTCTTAATAGTATTAAATGCTTTCCGCCGTTTAGTGTTCTTATAATGCAATATACCCACACTTATATAAAACAACACGGACATCGCAACTATTACTATCCATGGGTGTTTGATTAAAAAACTCATAGATTACTTCTCACTTTTTTTATTCTCACTAAATTAAGTTTAAAAAAATTTCTTACAATGTCAAGTTCCGCAGTATTCGTATAATTCGGCAAGTAAGCGAAACTATTTGCCAATGCTCGCAGGCTTCCTTTTGATCAATCATCACAGTTCAGGAGCTGGAGGCGAATACAAAAGGCTGCGAGGTTTTGGAAGTGTTAAACGTTTACGAGAATGCGGATTAACAAAGTCGAGTATTGTTTTATCACATCAAGTTACGCAGACTTTACATAATCCGCCGAGTAAAAGCAATCTGCTTCCAATGCTCGCAGGCTTCCTTTTGATCAATCATCACAGTTCAGGAGCTGGAGACGAATACAAAAGGCTGCGAGGTTTTGGAAGTGTTAAACGTTTACGAGAATGCGGATTAACAAAGTCGAGTATTGTCTTATCACGTCAAGTTACGCAGACTTTGCATAATCCGCCGAGTAAAAGAAATCTGCTTCCAATGCTCGCAGGCTACCTTTTGGTCAGTCATCACAGTTAAGAAGCTGAAGGCGAATACAAAAGGCTGCGAGGTTTTGGAAGTGTTAAACGTTTACGAGAATGCGGATTAACAAAGTCGAGTATTGTTTTATCACATCAAGTTACGCAGACTTTGTATAATCCGCCGAGTAAAAGAAATCTGCTTCCAATGCTCGCAGCCTTTTGCTATTCGCCGACCCCTATGTGTCTCTTAAAATTCCCCACAATATTTTCTCCTTCTGACATCATTAGAAATGCATGAGGATCAATATCGTGAACGATTCCCTTAAGATGTTCAATTTCATATTTTGAGACAAGCGTTAGAATTATATTTACCTCATCTCCTGTATATGCGCCTGTTCCCTTCCAGCTAGTAACACCTCTGTTTAATTCTTCAGTAAGAATTTTTTCAATGCCTTCTTTCTTAGTAATAATCAGCACCTCTGTCTTGATATTTTGGGTGTGCATCCTATCGATAAACATCGCTTTGATAGCAGAGTAAATGAAGGAATAAACTGCTATCTTTACATTAAATAGCAATAAACAGCAACCATATACAGCAAAATTCACAACATTATTAAGCATCCCTACACTAACGTTTGGATTCTTTTTTGCCATGCACACTGCAATGATGTCTGGGCCACCAGTGGAACTTCCACCCCTTAAAATCATTCCGGTTCCTATTCCTCCGATAACACCTGCTACCACGCATGCAGTTAGGTAGTCATCAATATAAGGAATCTTCGGTACCGGAACAAGTGTAAGACAAACCGACGATATGCCTATTGAAATCAGTGTCTTAGTCGCAAATTTAAATCCAGCTGAAGAGTACGCATACAAAAATAAAGGAATATTTATCAGGAAGTAGATAATACCCGTAAAATCAAGCCCATATATCGTTCTAACGCCAGTATTAGCGACAATTAAATGTCTTACAATCTGGGAAATTCCGAGAAAGCCACCGTTATAAAGATGCATCGGAGTAATTAGAAGGTTTATGCTGAACGCATAGATTAAGTTTCCTAGGATTATCAGTATTGTACTTGATAATCCATTCCATTTATCTTCAAATTTATTAAACCAGTTCATTTCAAAAAATTTATGGTGAAGCATCCATAGCGGATGCTTCACCGATAGATACTATTTACGATTCTTGATTGTTGCCTGTGCAGCAGCAAGTCTTGCGATTGGTACTCTGAATGGTGAGCAAGATACGTATTGAAGTCCAGTCTTGTACATAAACTCAATAGTATCAGGATCTCCACCGTGCTCTCCGCAAACACCTAACTTGATGTTTGGTCTGGTTTCTTTTCCGCCTTCACAAGCCATCTTAACTAGCTTTCCAATACCCTTCTGATCTAGGGACTGGAATGGATCTCTCTCAAGTATGCCATCATTGATATATTCTTTAATGATGTTACCCGTATCATCACGAGAGAATCCAAATCCCATCTGAGTTAGGTCGTTAGTTCCGAATGAGAAGAATTCTGCTTCTTCAGCAATTTCATCTGCAGTTAGAGCCGCTCTTGGAATCTCGATCATAGTACCTACCATGTACTCAAGTTCCATTCCTGCCTTTTCAAAGCACTTCTTAGCTGTCTCATCAATTGTATTCTTAACGAAACGCAGTTCCTTAACATTTCCTACTAGAGGAACCATGATTTCAGGCTTAATCTTATAACCCTTCTCCTTAGCTACTTCAAGTGCAGCAGTTAGAATAGCTTCTGTCTGCATCTCAGCTATTTCAGGATAAGTAATAGCAAGACGACAACCTCTGTGGCCGAGCATAGGGTTGAACTCATGAAGCTCGACAGTCTTCTTCTCTATAGCTTCCTTAGAAATTCCAAACTGTTCTGAAAGCTGATTAACATCAGCCTCAGTCTTAGGAAGGAATTCATGTAGAGGTGGATCTAGAAGTCTGATAGTAACTGGTCTCTCGCCCATTACCTCATATAGACCTTTGAAGTCACCTTTCTGGTATGGAAGTAGACCTGCTAGCGCTTCTCTTCTCTCAGACTCAGAATCAGCAAGTATCATTCTTCTAATCTTAGGGATTCTCTCATCCTCAAAGAACATGTGCTCAGTTCTGCAAAGACCGATTCCTTCAGCTCCAAACTCTAGCGCCTGTCTAGCGTCTCTTGGGTTATCAGCATTAGCTCTAACTCCGAGATTTCTAACATCATCAGCCCACTTCATAATAGTTCCGAAGTCACCCGATAGCTCAGGTGATACAGTCTTAATTGCTACATCATAAACACTTCCGTCAGTACCATTGATAGAAATTACATCTCCTTCATGGTACTCTTTACCGTTTACAACCATTTTCTTCGCAGACTCATGTACTGTAACCTCACTGCAACCAGCAACGCAGCACTTACCCATTCCACGAGCAACTACAGCCGCATGAGAAGTCATACCACCTCTTGCAGTAAGGATACCCTGAGCAGCAACCATACCTGCCAGGTCTTCTGGCGAAGTTTCCTCTCTTACAAGTACGACTTTCTTACCTAATGCAGCAGCCTCTGCAGCGTCGTCAGCACTGAATACGATTTCACCACAAGCAGCTCCTGGTGAAGCTGGAAGCCCCTTAGCAACAGCAGTTGCAGTTGCTAGCTCTGCACTATCAAATGTAGGGTGAAGTAGCTGGTTAATCTGATCTGGTTCTATACGAAGTATAGCAGTTTCCTTATCAATTAACCCTTCTTCAACCATGTCCACTGCAATCTTAACAGCTGCAGTAGCAGTTCTCTTACCATTTCTAGTCTGGAGCATGAATAGTTTGTTATCCTCAACGGTAAACTCCATGTCCTGCATATCTTTGTAATGCTTCTCCAGAATCTCAGCTACAGACTCAAACTTCGCATATACTTCAGGGAAAGCCTGCTCCATCTCTGCGATTGGCTGAGGTGTTCTAATTCCGGCAACAACATCTTCACCCTGAGCGTTTACAAGGAACTCACCAAAGATCTTGTTCTCTCCGTTTACAGGGCTTCTTGTAAATGCAACACCAGTTCCTGACGTCTCGCCAGTATTTCCGAATACCATAGACTGTACATTAACCGCAGTTCCAAGAGATGCGGAAATGTTGTTTAGCTGTCTGTATAAAATAGCTCTGTCGTTATTCCACGAACGGAATACAGCCTGGATAGCTTCCATCAGCTGGTCTTTAGGATCCTGTGGAAAATCTCTTCCTAGCTCCTCTTTAACGAGTGCTTTATAGTCTTCGATAATAGACTTAAGATCTTCTGGAGATAGATCAACGTCAAACTCAGCTCCAACTGCTTCTTTCTTACCGTCGAAGATAAAATCAAACTTAGCTTTTGATATCTCAAGAACTACATCTCCGAACATCTGGATAAATCTTCTATAGCTGTCATAAGCAAATCTTTCGTTTCCAGTCTTTGCAGCAAGCCCTTTTACAGACTCGTCATTAAGACCAAGATTGAGGATAGTATCCATCATACCAGGCATCGATACAGGAGCTCCAGATCTAACCGATACGAGAAGAGGATTCTCAACATCTCCAAAAGTTTTTCCCATTACGTGTTCAAGTTCTGAAAGATGGTCATATACTTCCTTAACAATCTCTTCGGATAATACTCCACCTTTGTCGAGATAGTCTTTACAAGCATCCGTTGAAATAGTAAATCCAAATGGTACTGGCAGACCAATCTTAGTCATTTCAGCAAGGTTTGCACCCTTACCACCTAAAAGACTCCTCATATCCTTAGAGCCTTCATTGAAAGAATAAACAAATTTTTCCATGGCATTTCTCCTTAGTTAAAACTGCAATTTGTTTTCTATATACTCCCTAACGTCAGACAGAGGTAGACGAATCTGCTCCATCGTATCTCTGTCGCGTATAGTGACTGATTTATCGGTTTCTGTGTCGAAATCCACACAGATTGAGAAAGGTGTTCCAATCTCATCTTCTCTTCTATATCTCTTGCCTATTGAACCAGCAGCATCGTATTCAACGTTAAAATGCTTACTAAGTTCCTCGTAAATAGGCAAAGCTACATCTTCTAGTTTCTTAGATAGTGGCAGAACTGCAACTGTGTAAGGAGCAAGTGCAGGGTGAAGTCTAAGAACAACTCTAGTATCTTCTTTGCCCTTTCCATCAACCACAGTTTCCTCATCGTATGCATCGATTAGGAATGCGAGTGCTACTCTGTCTGCTCCAAGAGATGGCTCTATACAATATGGAACATATCTCTCGTTTGTTTCAGGGTCAAGATAACTCATATCCTGTCCTGAGTGCTCCTGATGTCTAGTGAGGTCGAAATCTGTTCTATCCGCTATTCCCCATAGCTCTCCCCACCCGAACGGGAATAAATATTCTAGGTCTGAAGTTGCATTGCTATAGTGCGATAGTTCTTCTTTTTCATGATCTCTAACACGGATATTTTCCATGTTCATGCCAAGATTTTTGAGAAAATCAATTGAATATTGTTTCCAATACTCAAACCATTCTAGATCAGTTCCTGGTTTGCAGAAGAACTCTAGCTCCATCTGCTCAAACTCCCTAGTCCTGAAAGTGAAGTTTCCAGGCGTAATTTCGTTACGGAACGACTTGCCTATCTGCGCTATACCAAACGGTATCTTTTTGCGCGAAGTTCTCTGGACATTCTTAAAATTAACGAATATGCCCTGTGCCGTCTCAGGCCTTAGAAAGATTTCTGATTTAGAATCTTCTGTTACACCCTGAAAAGTCTTAAACATTAAGTTAAACTTGCGAATTCCTGTGAAGTCAGACTTACCACACTCTGGGCACGGAATATTGTTCTCAGAGATATATTTTTCCATCTCCTCATTACTCCAGCCGTCACACGAAATCTGCTTGCCCTCCTTTTCAACAAGGTAGTCTTCAATAATCTTATCCGCTCTAAACCTTGCTTTACAGCTCTTACAATCGATAAGTGGGTCTGAGAAGCCACCCACATGACCAGATGCTACCCAGGTCTCTGGATTCATGAGGATAGCAGCATCAATGCCAACATTATATTTTGACTGCTGGACGAACTTGCTCCACCAAGCCTTCTTAACGTTGTTCTTGAATGTAACTCCAAGAGGTCCATAATCCCATGTATTGGCTAAGCCACCATAAATCTCTGATCCGGGGAAAATATAACCTCTGTTCTTCGCCAGAGCAGTAATCTTATCCATAGTTACAACTCTATCTGGCTGAACTACACTCTTATCAATTGCCATCTGTCTATACCTGTCCTATCTAAAAAATTTCTAACTATTCGCGCAGCTTAGCGCAAGCTTTTATTTTTCTTCTGTATCTTCTTTATGAGTTTCCTCATTGTCAACAAATACGTTTCCTGGCTGATCAGGTCCTAGATTCTCAATATCCAAATCATAGTATCCATCAACATCATCAGCTATATCATTTTCAGAAAAATCAAATTCGTCGTCTTTGCTGCGTTTCTTAAGAATCTCACTGCCCTTGCGCTTTAAATCAGAGAGATTGACATTGCTCTTAACCTGATCAAACTTATCGAGACCCTTATCCTTTAAATCTTCAAACTTATCCTGTCCCTTGATTCTAATATCGTTATACAGCTCGCTATCTTTAATCTTATCTACAGTCTCGGTGCCAGCGCTCTTTGCACGGCTATACTGAGCTTTAACTTTGCCGTTAACATCTGTAACTTCTCCCTTGTCATTTACAAACTCGACATTGCAGTTAAATCCTGCCGCAGCGACTAGACCTAGTATCATTCCCCAAGGGGCGATAACAACACCTAAAATACCAACTGTAAGCGGTAGATTAACGAGCACTTCATCGCCTTTCTTGATGATGATTCGTGACATATTCCCCTTTTCAGCAGTCTTCTTAAGACGAGCGAAAAGTTCATTGCCGTACAGATTTTCATCAGCTGAATCCTCGGTCCCCATATTCTCCTCAATGAGAATAATAGCATCGACCACGCTTCCATTAGCTTCTTCAAGAGCACTCTTTGCTTCTCTATAGCTAACCCCTGTCCTGTCTTTCACTAATTCAATCTTTTCTAATGTGATTTCCATAGCATCCTCCTTTTTAAACTTTGCAACTAACTCTATAAGCTAATGTCATTATCGAAAATATCAACATCAAGATAATACTTCAAGTATTCAGATAAAATTCTCTGCAATCCGTTTGATACTGCGGGCTTGAGAGCTACTTTTTCAAAACTCGAGAGTGGCTTCTTTGCAAAGTAATCTAACACTTCAACTATATCAAAATCGGGTTTGAAAATCAACGAAACATCTTGCGCATCAAGCCTTGTGTAGCAATCCTCACACAGAATGCCACCACCAGTCACAGAAAAGTACTTTACCTTACCATTTCCCTCTTTTCTGATATCAGAAAGCGACTTACCACAGCTCACACATTGCTTTATTTCTGGCATCACTCCGTTAAGCGATAGCGACTTTACAACAAACGCATAAAGGAGTGTCACGTAACTCCCCTTAGCATTGGTGATTGACTCCATGAACTCAATTGATAAATCAAAAAGTCTAGGCCTAAGCTGTTCCTCTTCAGTTGTTTTATCTATATACTCAAGAAGCTTTGAAGCAACCATATATCTATCTATATCTTCGCCGATTGAGTAATAGCTTTTCTTTACATCCGCATTATTGATATTGAAATAGTTTCGCCCTTTAAATATGTCATATTCCGCATATGTAAAAGGTCTTATAGCAAGCGCCGCCCTTCCTTTAGCACGCTCGTTAATACTTGTCCCCGCAGTTATTTTACCGTATCGCCTTGTGAAAAGCGTAATAATCCGTCTGTTATTGGCAATCTTGCTCTGACGAAGCACTATTCCTTCTGTATTAATAAGCATTATTACTCATCCCTATATCCAAGATTTCTAATAACCCTGTCAGAATCACGCCACCGTTCTTTAACCTTTACCCAAAGCGACAGAAACACCTTGGTTCCAAGCAGCAATTCAATTTCTTCCCTTGCGCTCTTTCCAATCCCTTTGAGTTTGCGTCCACCCTTACCGATAATAATGCTCTTGTGCGATGTGCGCTCGCAGCATATGACTGCACCGATTTCCGTGATGTGTGGTTTCTCTTCATATGACTCAATTTCAACGAAGATTCCATGTGGTACTTCTTGATCTAGATATTGCAGTAGTTTTTCTCTAATTATCTCGCTTACTATGAACCTTTCAGGATGATCAGTCGCCATATCTTCAGGATAATACATAGGTCCTTCGGCCATATATTTCGTTAGGCATTTCATGAGTTTGTCTACGTTAGTGTCCTGAAGTGCTGAGATTCCGAAAATCCCATCGAACATTCCACTTTCATCATATCTATTATAAAGTTCAAGATATTCCTCGGGACTAATTAAATCCATCTTGTTGATTGCAAGCACTTTCTTGCTATCTGACTGAGCTAGCATGTCTAAAATATACTGGTCTCCCCTTCCGAACTTCTTTGTCCCATCTACAATAAGCAAGACCACATCCACCCCACCCATAGTGTTAATCGCAGTCTCGTTTATCGCTGCCCCCAGTTTATTTTTAGGCTTATGTATCCCAGGTGTGTCCAGAAAAATCATCTGTATACCACTTCCCTCATCGTACTCGAGATCCGTGTAAATACCCGTAATTCTATTTCTCGTCGTCTGTGGCTTGTCCGAGGTGATGGCAATTTTCTCACCTAGTACATTATTAAGAAGTGTAGATTTCCCCGCGTTAGGTCTTCCGATTATTCCAATAAAACCTGATTTCATTAGTTCTCCATTCATTTTGATAGCAATAATTCCAGTTCTCTTATGTTTTTGAGAACACAGAAACTTACCGCTTAGTAACTTAATTAAAGAATCACCTATCTTAAGATGTCTAGTGCCGTCATGATTTTTTCTTCATGTGCCCGCATCAATGACTTATCTTCTTCCTCCATGTGATCATATCCTAGCAGATGAAGTATACTGTGCACGAAGAGGTATGTAACTTCGCGTCTAATGGACGTTCCATACTCCTTCGATTGACGTTCTGCTTGGTCAAGGCAAATAACCACATCACCTAGCGGAATATCTACGAGTGCCTCATCACCTTCTATTTCCGCAAGAATTTCATCAGTGCTTTCGAACTGCGGAAATGACAACACGTCAGTGACCTTGTCTATGCCACGAAAATCTCTATTAATGTCCTTTATTTCATCCTCTGAAACAAGGGACACGCCAATGTATATTGGCAACTCCGACGCTCTATCAAGCGCTTCTTCACTCATCTCACCGAGCAGCTCTGAGGATATTAGGTAGACTGCGGCCTCATGAATCAAATCTTTATCGATGCGTTCATCTATATCAGCATCACCATATATAGCATCACTGTAGTTGATATCTAAAATCATCATTTACTCCCACCACGTCTGACATTCGTTCCGGAATTATTCGAGTCTTCATAATCACTATAAGCCTTTATAATCCGCTTAACAAGCTCGTGCCTAACTACGTCCACCTCAGTCAAGTAGCTGAATTCGACACCTTCCACACCAGATAGAACACGCTTTGCCTCAACAAGACCGGACCCCGCGCCCTTCGGTAAATCTATCTGAGTGATGTCACCTGTTACAACGACTTTTGAATTGAAGCCCATACGAGTTAAAAACATCTTCATCTGTTCACGCGTAGTGTTCTGCGCTTCATCGAGTATGATAAATGAATTATCGAGTGTACGACCTCTCATATAAGCTAGAGGTACAACCTCGATAACCCCACTTTCCTTGAGCCTAGCAGCAGTCTCTTGCCCAACTATCTCAAATATAGCATCGTATAGAGGTCTAAGATATGGGTCAACCTTATCCTGAAGGTCTCCTGGCAAGAAACCGAGGCTTTCGCCCGCCTCTACAGCTGGTCTAGCCAATATTATTCTCTCTACTTCTTTATTCTTAAGGGCATTAGCAGCAAGAGCACATGCTAAATACGTTTTTCCTGTTCCCGCTGGACCGATGCCAAAAACCATATCATTCCTTCGAATGGTGTCGATGTATCGTTTCTGTCCCTTGGTCTTCGGCCTAAGCGGCTTCCCCTTATGCGTGTAGCAGATTACATCATTTACCTGCTCTCTAGCATCAAAACTCTCGCCTTTCTGTTCAAGATCGATCAGGTAGTTAACCCTGCGCGCATCGATTTCTGGCTCAACTCGTAGATTCTCAACCATTCTATTAATTATATTTGCAGCTTTCAGGTTCTCCGTTCCTTTAATAAAAAGCCCGTCATCTCGCATTACGATTGACGTGCCCGTAGCCTTTTCGACCTGCTTGATATTAGCATCAAGTGTGCCAAAAAGCTGTTCTCTATTAATATCCTCTGGAATCTCAAATCTAACTATATCTTTACTATTATCCATGCACTCTTCCTTTGTAAATATTAACTATTATTATAGCTTTTTTAACTACTTATTACAACGAAATGATACTTAACAAGCATTTGTAATTTCAATGAGATAAAAAGAAAAAACAGGGCGTATGCCCTGTTAGTTACATATTGATAGTTATTTGCTGAGGTATTCCTTAACCATTTTAGACACGAGTGAGCCATCAGCCTTACCGTGTAGCTTAGCCATAGCAGTCTTCATCATAACGCCCATGCTCTTCATGCTGCGTTCGATTCCTGTCTCGTCAGCAATCTTTTTGATAGCATCAAGGATTTCCTCTTCAGACATCTCCTCGGGAAGATATCTCTCGAGAACCTCAATCTCTTTTTTATAACCATCTAACAAGTCTGTCCTTCCAGCCTTCTCGAAATCAGCTAGCGCATCTCTACGCATCTTGAGCTGCTTCTTGATGATTGGAACGATATCGGCGTCATCCTCAAGTGCGACCTTCTGATCTACTTCGTGCTGCTTAATAGCGGCTCTAACGAGGTTGACGGTCTCCTTGGTGGTGACGTCGTGCTCCTTCATAGCTGTCTTATAATCAGCCATCAACTGTTCTTTCAAACTCACGCTCTTCACCTCCTAAGACTTAAAACTTTCTTGCCTTCTTTCTGGCAGCTTCAGACTTCTTCTTACGCTTTACGCTTGGCTTCTCGTAATGCTCTCTCTTTCTAAGTTCGGACATTACTCCATCACGTGCACAAGATCTCTTAAATCTCTTGAGCGCGCTCTCCAAGCTCTCGTTTTCTCTAACGGTAACCTGTGCCATATTACTGATTCACCTCCTGCCATTTCAGAGTGTTATGGACAAGCTTCGTCATAACGGATTGATTATAACATTTTCACTCGCTTAGTACAAGAAATAAAAAACAGAAGCCACTTCAGACTTAATCTTATGCAAGCGACTTCCGTAATTATTCAAATTAACTATTGATTCTTAAAAAAGATTCTCCACTATATCGCTAGCCATCATCTTTCTTCTAGCATCTTCACCAGTGTCGAGCTTATCCGCAGCATTGCCATGAATCATAACTCCGTATAGTAAGCTGTTATTAAGACTATTGCCCTGCGCTACAAGCGAAGCGATTGTACCTGCAAGCACGTCTCCGGAACCTGCAGTTGCAAGGCCCGAATTGCCAAGCGTATTAAGGAACAACCTCTGGTCATTACCGTTCAAAAGCGATATCAGCGACACATCAGACTTCAACACCATACTCACATTATAGTGCTGTGAGAACTTTTTAATAAATCCAACTCTGTTCTTATCAACGACCTTTATGTCCTCATCGCACAGCCTTGCCATCTCGCCAACGTGCGGAGTTATGACACAGCTTGCTCTTCTCTTGCGGAAAGGTTTGAGATTTCGTGCGATAATATTAAGTGCACCTGCATCTATAACAAGTTTGATTTCCATTGCTAATAGCTGCTTTACAAGTATCCTTCCTGTAGAATCTTCCTTGAGTCCAGGTCCTACAAGCACAACATCAACAGAGCTTGCAAACTCAGTCATCGCACCACTGATATCATCGTTCTTATACGGCACGACTACAGCCTCAGGGATCGCAACATTGAAATATCCAACGTACTTATTAGGACAGAATATCTTAACCAGGCCACATCCGCATCTGTAGGCCGCTTTGGCCGCCAGCATGCTAGCTCCCATCATCGCATTAGGTCCAACCACAATTCCAACCGAACCGAAGGTTCCTTTATGAGAGCGTTCTTCACGTGGAACTAGAGCAAGATGCCTTGTATCATCTAAAAACTTCTTATCGCATATAAAAAGCTTATCCTCGATTGTAGAATAACCGGATTTGATTATTCCAATATCTATTAATTTAACTTCACCAGACACGGCTCTTCCATCGCCAAAGAACATCCCTGTCTTGTAGTTTCCGAATGTCACTGTGAGATCAGCCTTAAACACAGCATCCATGATACCACCTGTAGTGGCGTTTAACCCTGATGGAATATCGATAGCAACCTTGAAGCCTGACTTCGTATTTAAATACTCGATAAACTTAGCAAAGTTAGAGCCAAATCTCCTATTTAGCCCAATTCCAAAAATACCATCTATAATTACATCGTAACGTTGCTGTAGAATCTTAAGATCATCTCTTGAGCCCAACCCGTACATCCTAAAGGATTTGCTCATAGATGTTAAAATTCTTAGTTGGTCAGTGAACGCACGCGAAACCTTACTTCTATCTCCAACGAAGTAGACATTAACAACATAACCCAGATGAATTAACCATCTAGCTGCACAGAGACCATCTGCACCATTGTTGCCATGACCAACAACTATGAGCACTTCGGTGTCTTTATCAGAAAAGCGAGAAATAATCTCATTAACAAGTCCCCCAGCAGCATTCTCCATAAGAACTGCGCTCGGTATACCCTTGCCAATCGTATATTCATCCATGTAACGCATAGCCTTCGCCGTCAATGCATACATAAAAGCCCCTCTTCCTATTACGACATAGTTTGCTTAAATTATAGCATTTTAACAAAGCTCCTTCAATAATTCTAAGGAGCCCAATATGTAATATTTACAAATTTTATGCAATATAGTAGCATAGTTACATATATTGACAATTAAACAGGAGAAGAAATTGGCACTTACAGAGCAGCAGATGCGCGAGATAATAATCGCAGACAGGCGCAAGAAAAAAATGCGTAGACGTCGTAGACGCAAATATACATTTTTCATATCGCTCTTCTTAGTTCTATTTTTTGTGATCGGACTATACCGTAATAGAGATGTACTCGCACCACCAAAGCTTGATCGCGGAGTAATTTTCATCGATCCTGGTCACGGTGGACATGACCCAGGTTCTCAAACCAAGTCTCGAAAAGAAAAAGATGATACGCTTCGTATAGCACTACAAATAAAAAAAGAACTTAACAAGAAAAATTTTAAGGTCTACCTAACTCGTGAGAATGATCGCTTTACCGAGAGGATCAAAATTGGAAAAATGGCTAACAGAAAAAAAGCCAAGCTTATGGTATCAATTCATAGAAACAAAGCCGGAGACCCTAGAGCTCAAGGGGTAGAGGTCTTTCTTCCAAAGGATGATAATCCAAAAAGCCGATATCTCGGCAAACAGATTATGAAACAGCTACATGATGAAGGCTTTGCAAAAAGACGAGTGCGTTCAGGAACACTCGTTAGCGAAAACAACGAGTACGACGAACTCAGTGTCAATAAGATGCCTTCTTGCCTAGTTGAGATTGGATTTATCAGCAATAAGCACGATAACAAGTTATTTGACAAAAATTTAAAAGGAAACGCAAAAGCCGTAGCAAATGCGATTGAAAAGACTTATTCTCATTACTACGAGAAAGATAAGAAGTCTAAGAAAGACAAATAGTAAGCAAAGAACTCGATTCAGCTGAATCGAGTTCTTTTTATGCAACAATATTCTATACATATATATGTCAATGTTAGTATCAGCTAGATATTTTGCTAATCAAACTCTAGCCTCTCATAGCCGCTGACTTCTCCGTAGCTGCATTGGCACCTTCGATTACTGCGCTTCTGAAGTTGTTTGCTTCGAGTGTGCGAACAGCCGCGATAGTAGTTCCTGCTGGTGAGCATACCATATCCTTGAGTTCACCCGGATGCTTACCAGTTTCCATAACCATCTTAGCAGCACCATATACTGTCTGTGCAGCGAATTCATAGGCCTGTCTTCTAGGCATGCCTCCAACCACTGCCGCATCAGCAAGAGCCTCGATGAATAGGAATACGTAAGCTGGTCCACTGCCACTAATTCCAGTAACCACATCAAATAGATTTTCTGGTATAATTTCAGCCTTTCCAAATGCAGACAGAATGCTAAGAGTAGTCTTAGTTTCTTCTTCACTTACGAACTCATTTGGGCATGCTGCCGACATGCCTTCACCAACCTGAGCTGGTGTATTTGGCATTACGCGAACGAGTTTTACGTTTTTGTCACCGAAAGCTTTACCAAGATAGTCTAGTGTCACACCTGCTCCAATCGAGATGAACACGTGATTTTCCTTTACGTGATCCTTTATTTCCTCGATTACCGGTGCATAATACTGCGGTTTTACAGTTAAGAATACGTAGTCGCATTTTTCAAGTATATCTAGATTATTGTCTGTAACCTCTACTCCATTCTGTTCCTTAGTTTTGGTTCTTCCAAACTCAGTTGGATCTGCACCGATGATATCTTCAGGTTTGCAGACTCCAGCGCTGATGATACCTCCCATCATCGCATTTGCCATAACCCCTGTGCCGATAAAGCCTATTTTCATTTCTGCCTCCTAACGCACGCAAATACTATAAGTAAAGTTATATTAGATGGATTGGCGCAGTCTCACGCCAATCCAGTCAAGTTGTAATTATTTAGGATACACTGCGCATAGTCGCTTCATATATCTATTATACATCGAAATTTCTTCTACACACGGTTTATCCCTTTTAGCTGAAGGATTGCTCAGTTCTATTGATAATCTCATCCTGTAAAGGTTTATCAAGGTTACGGAAGAAGTCACTGTATCCAGCTACTCTTACGATTAGATCCTTGTATTCCTCAGGGTTCTTCTGAGCCTCAATCAGAGTTGCTCTATCGATAATATTGAACTGAATGTGGTGTCCATCCATAGCAAAGTATGAACGAACAAGGTCAGCCATGTGAGCTAGTCCCTCTTCACCAGCCACTACATCAGGAGTGAACTTCTGGTTTAGAAGAGTGCCACTTGTTGCGAGATGATCCATCTTAGCGCAGGACTTGATTACAGCTGTAGGTCCGTTTACATCGGCAGCCTTCTCTGGTGAAATTCCCTCAGATACCGGCTTGTGTGCCTTACGTCCATTTGGAGTTGCAAGGATAACATCACCGAAGTATACGTGGCAAGTTGTAGGCAGCATGTCGATTCCGTACTTTCCGCCCTTCATATTTGGTCTGCCAACGATTGTATCGTGATACAAGTCAAAGATCTGCTTCATAACATCATCAGCATAGTCATCATCATTTCCGTACTTAGGAGTCTTCTCAGTTACGAGGCTATAGATATAGTCGTATCCTTCAAAGTTGTGCTCCATAGCTTCGATGAGCTCGTCCATAGTGAAGTTCTTCTCATCAAATACATTGTACTTAACAGATGTTAGACAGTCTGTAACTGTTCCGATTCCTACACCCTGGATGTAGTTTGTGTTGTAACGAGCACCACCAGCATTGTAGTCCTTAGCATTTGAGATACAATCGTTAGTTACTACAGAAAGTAGAGGTGCTGGCATGAACTCAGCATAGATTCTCTCAATGATGTTGTTACCGTATATCTTGATGTTTACGAAGTACTCTAGCTGCTTCTTAAACGCATCCCATAACTCCTCGTAAGTCTTGAAATCCTTAGCATAGCCAAGTTTTAGACCTAGCTGCTTGCCGGACACCTGATCATATCCGTTGAACAGTGTCATCTGGAATATCTTAGGAATATTCATATAACCTGTAAGGATATATGCTTCACTTCCCCATGCTCCAGTCTCAACACATCCAGAAGAACCGCCGCGACGAGCATCTTCGAGTGTCTTTCCTGCATTTATCAGCTCCATAATCTGAGCTTCTGTGTTATAAAATGCTGGCTGTCCCCAACCCTTTCTTGAAATCTCACAAGCTCTCCTTAGGAATCTCTGAGGAGTCTTCTTGCTGATTGTTACGTTTGAGTTAGGCTGTACAAGCTTCATATCATCCATGCAGTCAAGGATTAGATAGCTAACTGCGTTAACACCGTTCTCTCCAGTTGGTGTAACTCCACCAGTGTTGATGTTAGCGAAGTCTGTGTATGTTGCACTCTCCTTGAGTGTAATTCCTACCTTTACTGGAGCTGGCTGGTTATAGAACTTAACCCATAGGCACTCTAGAAGCTCAAGAGCTTTCTCATCATCGAGAATACCCGCTTCAGTATCTGCTTCATAGTACTTGATGAGGTGCTGGTCCATTCTGCCAGGGCTGAATGCATCCCATGGATTGAGCTCAGTTGTAACTGCTAGGTGTGTAAACCAGTATAGCTGGATTGCCTGCCAGTAAGTCTGTGGTGCATGTGCAGGAACGACTTCGAGGTTCTTAGCAATTTGCAAAATCTCAGCCTTTCTAACTGGATCTGTCTCTGCTTCAGCCTTCTCGAGGGCAAGCTTGTGATATCTCTCACCGAGGATGATTACTGCATCACAGCAGATATCCATAGCCTTTAGCTCTTCGTTCTTATCAAAAGCTTCAGGATCGTTCATCCAGTCTAGCTTATCCATTGTTTCCTTAATTTTAGCCTTATAATCCATGTATCCAGTAGTGAATACTTGCTCTCCACCGCAAGTGTGTCCAGGGCCTCTCTGCTCCATAAACTCTGTGAATACACCTGCTTCGTAGCACTCATGCCACTCTGGCTTCATCGATGCTAGAATCTTCTCTCGGATAGTTCTTCCTTCCCAGAAAGGAATGATTTCCTTCTTCTGTAGTTCTCTATCCTCTACTGTAGTATGGAATGAAACGAGCTTTCTGTCGCTCATTACAATCATATCTTCTTCACTATGGCAGCATAGTTCAGGGAATGTAGGTGATGCCTGAGGGTCCTTACCCTTCTCACCGACGATAAGCTCTCCATCTCCAAAGTAAAGCGTCTTCTTGGAGAAATACTCTTTGAGAACCATAGCTCTCATTACAGGAATCGAGTACTTTCCATCGTTCTCTCTGTAGAAGTCTGTCTCAATCTTAGCTCTTTCGAGATCGATGTGTACCGGTGTGTTTACACTGATGTCCCTTAACTTCTGAATCCTATCATTCATACCATGTGTTGCCATTGCTATCCTCCTATCTTGGTATTAATAAAACCAGCTTTTATAAATAGTTCAGCGAACTTTTCCATCTCTTCCTTGAACGGCGCATGCAGTTCACGTCCCTCATACACCATTCCAATCTTCGAATACTTCGGAACACCTGCGTCGTGATAAGGTAAAAGGTTGATTTTAGCAGGATGTATTCCGTTATCTTGCAAGAATTTTATAGTATCCTGCATGTTTTTCTCATTGCCATTAACTTCTTTGATAACTGGGATTCTTACATAGATCCTTGCTCCGTCCTTAGAAAGTCTTGCGAGATTGTCGAGGATCTTCTCGTTGCTAACTCCAGTGTATTTCTTATGGAGTTCATCATCCATGCACTTGAGATCGTATAAGAACGTATCTGTGTATGGAAGGATTTTGCTTAGCCTCTCATATGGAACATATCCGCATGTATCGATAAAAAGCGAAATCCCATTGCGTTTTAGTTCCTTAGCTATAGCGAGCAGATAGTCTATATCCATCATCATCACTTCGCCGCCTGAGAGTGTTACGCCACCACCTGACTCCTCGTAGAACATGAGGTCTTTCATCAGCTCTTTTACAAGTGCCTTTGGTTCGTAATCTTTGCCCATTACCCTTCTAGCAGAGCTTGGACACATCTTACCGCACTTGTCGCAGCGATCGCATTTGTTAGAATCCGTAAACGCCTTTCCGTTTACGATACTGATTGCTTCAGCGTGACAAGCTCCAATGCAGAAGCCGCACCCTACACACTTCTCGCTGTCGAACTCAACCTCTGGATTGTAGCACTGTGTCTCAGGGTTATGACACCAAGTGCAGTGAAGCGGACAACCTTTGAAAAATACGGTAGTTCTGATGCCGTCTCCATCATGTATTGAAAACTTCTGAATGTTAGTAATTGCTTTCATGTCTCAATCACCCTTTAATAATTTTTAGACTGCGTTCTAAATTTAATATAACCATATCATCATGATAAAACCTTGTCAATCTATTTTGTTAAAATATTTTCAAAATTTTGCAAAAAAATAAAGCGGAGCTTTCACTCCGCTAAATTAATCAATTTGCATTCATCTTCAATGTTTACAAAAATTATTTAACCCTAAACTCCCCAAAGAATAGTGGCATATACTTCTTGCTATACTCAGCTAGTGAGAACGAACCATTCTTCATGCACCAGTCAGAAACGAGTGCACGCTCAAGTATTACGTAATTATTAACCAGTTCAGGCACACTGAATTCTATAGTTATCTCCCCGTTCTCCTGTCCTCGCTTGAGCAATTCACCGAGGAGCTTAAAATAATATCTGTCCTTATCGAGCAGCTTACTAGCAGCAGTGTTGGTTAGCTGACTTGCATACATATTGCCTAGAAGCTCATGATCGATATGCTTCTCAATAAACGTATGAGTTTCAAAATTGAGGATCATCAGCGTATCAAAAACACTAGTGTCCGCTGGGATTCCTTTCATAATTTCTCTATACTTGTTATCAAAAACATTAGCGAGCGTATCAAGCAAACTCTCTTTCCCTTTAAAGTAATAGTAAAAAGAGCCTCTCGCCACCTGCGCTTTCTCGATGATGTCGTTCATCGTTGTTGCTTCGTAGCCCTTTTCTTCGAACAGTTCCCACGACACTTCTATAATTCGTTCTTTGAGACTTTGTTTCTTTCCCATATTCCTTCCTTTCATTTTAACCCGCGTATATTCTACTCGATTTTGCACAATCGGTAAAGGGGATTTACCACGAATTTCATATAATACAAAGGGTATTTCTTATATAAAAAGGCTCGGATACATCCGAGCCTTTATAGTTTCTAATATTAATTTGTATAGTTATCAAAATAGCCTTGAATGTGCACTACAGGAGTTCCCTTATCACCAGAACCACTTGTTAGGTCGCAAAGCGAACCGATGAGGTCAGTCAGTCTACGAGGTGTAGTTCCCTCTGTCTCCATCTTGCCAACAAGGTTGTCATCCTTCTCCTTGATTCTAGCAGAGATTGCTTCTCTTAGCTCTTCGCCACTTAGTTCCTTAAAATCATTATCAGCTAGATACTTAAGTTTAAGTTCGTTAGGTGTACCCTCAAGCCCCGGAGTGTATGCAGGTGACACTACTGGGTCTGCAAGCTCCCAAATCTTACCAACAGGATCCTTAAATGCTCCGTCACCATAAACTAGCACCTCTACACACTTACCTGTTTTATCGAGTATTGACTTCTGGATACCTAGTACAACATCTTCGCAGCTCTCTGGAAAAAGCTTAACACTGTCCTCTGTGCTCTTATTGGAACCTAGCAGTCCATACTTGCTGTTGAATCCGCTTCCATCAACTGGAGCATTTAGAATCTCGTCCATGCCAAGCACTGTTGCACCAGCGTCCTTTAGTATGCGGCGAGTCCTCTTTCTAGTATGAATATCACAGTTAATAACTTTGTCTGTGTAGTTCAAAATCTCTGTCGCATGATTAGCGAGAACAATCTCCACTTCAGCGCCTGCAGCTTCTATAACCTCTCCATAGTAAGCGAGGTAATCTACTCCTGTAAATGGATGCTTATTTTCTCCGAAAAGTTCACGGTACTCCTCAAGAGACATAACCTTTGAATATGGATCGATTCCTGCCTCATCGAGCTGATCCTCAGTTAGAAGCTGATTACCCACTTCATCTCTTGGGAATGAAAGCATCAAAACTATTTTCTTAGCAGCCATCGATATACCGCGTAGGCATATTGCGAATCTATTTCTCGACAAAATCGGGAAAATTACTCCGATCGTATCACTTCCAAGCTTAGCCTTAACGTCCTTCGAAATTGCCTCAACACTAGCGTAGTTACCTTGACTTCTAGCAACTACCGACTCTGTTACAGCAACAATGTCTCTGTCTCTGATTTCATAACCTTCAGACTCTGCAGCTTCAAGTACAGACTTAACCACAACACTTGAGATATCATCACCTTCACGAATAATAGGACATCTAATTCCTCTTGATATCGTGCCTACTTTTCTTTCCATTGTCTTCTCCATCTATCTAGTTATTCTAGATTTCACTATTTCTCATATATAGCTTATCTGTTAAACATTTAAATTTCAATAATTAATAAAAGATTTGGAAAAATTATCATTAATGTTGGCTTTATAAATCATTTATAAGCCAAATTTACGAACTTTTTTACCAAATAAGCGTGATAAAATACGGAAACTGCAATGAATTCAAATATAATTTATGCACACTCATCGCTAGATATTTTCATAAAAATACCCGCCAACAGGTAAGGTCGTTAGCGGGTTTTCTGAACAATCTTATACATCAGCATGTACTCAATTATCCATAAGTATGAGGTAATGTATCTATATGTAGGCTCTTTCGAACCTGGACATAGCTTATTTATTAGCCTTAAGCTTCTCATCTATCGCTGCTGCTGCAGTCTTTCCAGCACCCATAGCTAGGATTACAGTAGCCGCACCAGTTACAGCGTCTCCTCCTGCATATACGTATTCTTTGCTCGACTCCATAGTAGCCTCATCAACTATGATTCCGCCCCAGCTCTGTGTATCAAGCCCTGGAGTCGTCGCTCTAAGCAGAGGATTTGGACTTGTTCCTACAGAGATAATAACCGAATCAACATCGATGACATAGTTTGAGCCCTCGATAGGAACTGGCCTACGTCTTCCAGATGCATCTGGCTCTCCTAGCTCCTGCTCAACAACTTCAATACCTGTTACATATCCATTCTCATCTCCGAGTATCTTAGACGGATTATTGAGGAACTTGAAGATAATTCCTTCTTCCTTAGCGTGATGAACCTCCTCAAGTCTAGCTGGGCACTCTGCTTCGCTTCTTCTGTATACGATATACACCTCGTCAGCGCCTAGTCTCTTCGCAGTCCTTGCAGCATCCATAGCAACATTTCCTGCTCCTACTACAGCTACCTTCTTACCAACCTTAACAGGTGTAGGAACCTCTGGGAACTTAAAGGACTTCATGAGATTAACTCTTGTGAGGAACTCATTAGCCGAATAAACGCCGAGAAGATTCTCTCCAGGGATGTTAAGGAACTTAGGTAATCCTGCTCCACTTCCAATAAATACAGCCTTATATCCATCAGCCATTAGGTCATCAACTGTAATTGATTTACCTACGATTACGTTTGTATCAATTTTTACACCGAGTTTCTCAACATTTTCAATTTCCTTTGCCACCAATGACTTAGGAAGTCTAAATTCAGGAATACCGTATACTAGTACCCCACCTGGCTTATGAAGTGCTTCAAAAACAGTTACTTCATAGCCTCTTCTAGCAAGCTCTCCTGCACAAGTTATTCCTGAAGGACCACAGCCGATAACTGCAACCTTAATTCCATTCTTTTCAACAACCGGTTCAGATGCATCACCTTTAGCCATATGGTAGTCTGCAACGAATCTTTCCATACGGCCAATTCCAACTGGTTCTCCCTTGATACCACGAACGCACCTACCCTCGCACTGATCCTCCTGTGGACATACTCGTCCGCAAATTGCAGGAAGTGCATTCTCTCTTGTGATAACTTCATATGCTGCGTCGAAGTCACCTTCGGCAACCTTCTCTATGAACTCTGGAATTGGAACATTTACAGGACATCCACCTACACAAGGCTTGTGCTTGCAATGTAGACATCTCTGAGCTTCTTCTATAGCCATCTCTGGAGTATATCCAAGTGCAACTTCATCAAAGTTTCTATTTCTTACGTTAGGATCCTGTTCAGGCATCTTGACCTTCTCAAGACTCATATTTCTATTAATAGCCATCTTAACCCCTTCCTATCTTACATGCGTGATCATTCATCTCCTTCTCCTTATCCTTGAAGAAGTTCTGACGCTCCATGCATTCCTTGAAATCTACTTTAAATCCATCAAAGTCTGGTCCGTCAACACATGCGAACTTCATCTCACCGTCAACTGTTACACGACAGCATCCGCACATACCCGTACCATCAATCATAAGAGGGTTAAGCGAAACCATTGTATGAAGACCTGCTGGCTTGGTAACATTAACCACACCATTCATCATGCCTAGCGAACCTATAGCAATGCATTCTTCGTATTCTTCGCCTTTATCCAGAAGCTCCTGAAGCACAACTGTAACAAAGCCTTTTTCTCCATATGAGCCATCATCTGTACAAACATAAATGTTGTCACAGAATTCTCTGAACTGCTCCTCAAGAATTACAAATTCCTTAGATCTTCCGCCTAGAATAACATCCACCTTAACGCCCATCTCAGCTAATTTCTTAAGCTGCGGATAGATTGGTGCAGCACCGAGTCCTCCAGCAACGCCGATAATCTTTTTATCGGTATATTTAAGAGGTGATGGGACACCTAGCGGTCCAACAAAGTCCTCAATGTAATCCCCTTCTTCTTTTGTTGCCAGCAGATTTGAGGAATATCCAACCTTCTGATATATGATTGTAACAGTTTCCTTATCTCTGTCGAAATCGGCAATCGTGAGAGGAATCCTCTCTCCATCCTCATCAACTCTTAGAATGATAAACTGACCTGCCTCACACTTTCTAGCGACAAATGGTGCATGAATCTCCATAAGTCCAAGTGCCGGGTTCAAGATTTTTTTACTAACTATCTTGTACATTTTGCCTCCATATTAAAAAAGTTAATACGACTATAGTTATATAAAATAGTTTATATGCGTCTTAAGTCATTCGCACGAATAAAAATAAATAATACTAAAAGCCCTATTAATAAAGCCTTACATATATTTATACTACTCGCATCTAATAGTGTCAACATAAGTAAAAATTGGTTGAATATGTTTTACCACAGCTTCACGCTAGTTTTCAACCAATTTTTCACTAAGTTTAATTCAATTTTTATACAAGTTAATCTAATTATAGATTATAACGCAGACTCGATTCATTGAGGTGATTTTTCATCGCCTGCGCTGCTACATCAGGGTCATGTGACATGATCGCCTCATAAAGGTTTTTATGTTCCACAAGAACTGCAGATATCTGCTTCGGCTCAACCATTCCGGTACCACTTACTCTCTGTAAGAAGTTTCTGATTGTTCTGAGCATAGATATAATTATTGGATTACCCGAACATTCTGCAATACAAGTATGGAAATCGATATCTTCATCCAGCGTTTCCTTGAGAGCAACTTGTACATTATCCGTGGTATCATAACTAGCAAATGTATGCTCCATCCTATTATAGATATCGGTTAACCTGTTTAGCTTGACCTGATTTTCGCATTGTGCAGCAAGTTCAGCTGATTTAATTTCAAGAATAGTTCTTACAGTTAAGATACTATCAACTTGATCTCCATCAAGAAACAGAGACCAAGATAAAGGGATGGAGAAGAAATTAGTTTCTCTACTAGAAATATAAGTTCCTTGCCCCAGTCTAATATCAATCATTCCAAGTACGTCAAGCACCTTAAGGGATTCTCTAACTGCTGATCTCCCTACACCTAACTTCCTAGCTAGCTCTCTATCAGATTCGATCTGATCTCCACGCTTAAGCCTACCTTCAAGCATCTCGTCAGCAAAATACATAGTAAGCCTGTTCACTAGTTTGCTAATGCTGCCCTTCTTTTCTATACCCCGCACTAATTCTTCGTTATCCTTATGCTCAGCAAGATATTTCTCTATCTCTTTAATAAATTCTTCTGTGCTCAGCGAGAATAACATCGTATCGATTTGGAGCTTTGTACATACTGAGCTAACAACCTCATTGACACGCTCTCCCCCCCTTGATTCTAGGTTGGAGAGTGTGGCAATGCTCATCGATGGTTTATTGTCGCTATTTGATAAAAAGTAATCTATAAATTCCTTTTGTGTCATCTTTAGCGCACGTCTCAGTTGTCTAATGTTTTTCCTTTTGAAGGCAGAATTATATCTACCATCCACCATAGCTTTCACCATCCATTATTAATATTACTTGTTCAATAAATCTGCAATCAGGTCTGTCATCAGTACCGAAGCTTTAGCAAGGTCGCTATATCTGCTGAATTCAACTGGTGTGTGACTTCTTCCATCCTTACTAGGCACAAACACCATCACAGTAGGTAGCTGCTGACCGATTTCAAGGGAGTCATGACCCGCTCCACTTGGCATTCTCATATACGAGAAACCATGTGTTTTACACGAGGTCTCAAGCTTATCAAGCATGCTCTTGCTCAGTTCAACTGGTGTGATAACAAGCTTTGTATCAATCTTAAATGATCCGCCCATTATCTTGCACTCACGTGTTAATGCTGCTTTAATTCTATTTGCAATATCATTTATATTGTCATTGTTCATCGAACGAATGTCAACAGTAAATTCAACCTCTTCAGCTACGATATTCATTCCACCATTAGGAACCTTAATCAGTCCGACAGTTGCAACAGTTCCGTCCGCTTTTTCTCTAGCCCAGTCAGCAATCTTGGATATTACCTTTGCTGCTACATCTGCTGCATCAAGTCTCATATCCATCGGTGTTGTGCCAGCATGGTCAGCTCTTCCATACACTTTAACCATGTATCTCTGAATACCAACGATTCCAGTAACTAATCCGATTTCAATATTTTTTTGATCCAGTACTGGTCCCTGTTCAATATGTGCCTCTACAAAGTTTCCAATTGATCCTTCTGGCCATGCAGCATCCTCAACCTTATCAGGATCAAGTCCATATTCTCTCATTGCCTCAGCTATAGTGACACCGTTTATATCGGAGAACTGTCTAGTGTATTCTGCATTTCTATGTCCTAGAATAGCTCCTGAACCAAAGTAGCCGGTACCAAACCTCATTCCTTCTTCATCCATGAAACCGATTACAACAAGATCTCTCTTGTGTTCAAGTCCCATCTCAACAATCTGTCTTGCAACCTCCAAAGAACACACAACTCCACCGATACCATCATAGTTTCCACCATGAAGCACTGAATCAATATGTGATCCTGTCATTACACAAGGAAGCGTTGGGTCTGTTCCTCTAAGAATTCCGTATACATTACCAGCAGCATCTTCCTTAACCTCTAGACCTATTTCTTCCATCTCTTTTCTGAGATAATCAACTGCTTCGCGGGTCTCTTTTGTAAACGGAAGTCTAGTGCATCCTGCGTCAGGTGTGGAAGTATATCTTTTTAGATGCTCTAGATTCTGAGCAATTCTTCCTGTGATCATTTCAATTTCCATCTTTAATCCTCCTTTTTACTCCGCTTATCGAGTATAAAAACTTTTATAGGCGAAATTAATACTGCAACGATTACTACAATCAGCCCGAAATTCTCGACCGTCTCAGAATTCATCTTAATTCCAAATAGTATTATTATAAAGCTTAACATTGCAAGTATAAAACCTATAGTCAGTGCACCCGCCTTTGTCTTCCAGAAATTTATTTTATCCATATCACACCTCCTATATTCCAAATACTGCGAACAAGAAAGCGCCGATTAATATCGTTGCTGGAATTGTTATAGCGAGTAGAATCTTTAGCACTTCACCCTCTTTGCCGAGAATGTTAGCTGTAGTCGTGCCTAAAATAATTTTACTTGGACTAACTGCAGCACCAATAGCACCACCCGCAGTCTGAGCACCGAGTACGCCGGAAGTAGAAACATGCAGTAGATTAGCAGTAGTAACTTGGAATCCACCAAATAATATATTTGAGCTCATGTTGCTAGCCGTCATAAATGTTCCGAGAAGACCAACAAACGGAGCAAGTAGTAGGTACTTGCTTCCGAGTACATTTGCAATTCCCTGTGATAGAACTATTGTCTGACCAGTGCCACCCATAATCTTCGACATTATTACAAGTCCGATTACAGCCATCCCTGAAGGCATTGTCATGGATATAGAGTTTGCAAAGGCAGTCTTTATGCCTCCCTCCTTTATCCAACCCTTCTTCTTATAGTAAATGAGCGCTATTATGGCTGCGAGGAAAAGAAACATGCTAGCCTGTGTAAATATCGCAATTGGCGAATAATTGTTACTGCTCATGTTTACAATTCCGTACCCCGTACGTGTTTCGGGAACTGTGATACCTATTTTAAAATGTCCAAGAGCTTCATTAACAGGCTTTATAGCTAGAACAGCAATCGTCATAGCTGATAAAAGCAAATATGGAAGAAATGCCTGAAATAGTGTCATATCAGGAATTTCACCTTCAGCTTTGTCGCTTCTTTCTGTTCTGTCCATGATTGAAGACTCTTCGATTTTCCAATCAGTATTATAGAGCTTCATCCTACCGAGAAGCATAACTATAACAAGAGCTAAAACCGCAGGAATAAAGTTACTCAGCGTCGTATTTATCTGGCTCAAAACTAGCTGTCCGCCTCCTCCAACAAGTGTCAGAATAAGAACAGCGGGAAATGCCTTGCGAACAGCTCTTCCTTTACCATAGAACCAGCAAATAATAACACCTGTAACAAGATTCCACGCTAATAGAAATACCGCTGCCCAAAAAGCTGCCTTAAAATACTCATCACTTCCAGCTTTAATTCCAGCAGAATCAGCAAGTGCATCCCAAGCTGCTCCCAATGTGCCAAAGGTATTTCCCCATGCCTGACCTAGAAGCGAGATTGCAACAGCATATATCGGTCTTACACCTATTCCTATTAATAGCGGTGCTCCAACTGCAACCGGAACCCCAAATCCAGTAATTCCTTGCAAGAAACTTACAAACACCCAACCGAGAGCTAATATCAGCAGTAGCTCATTTGGAATGAGCTTGCTAAGCTCATTTTTTATTACTAGAAAAGCGTTCGCTTCTTGACCTGCTTGATATAGTAATATCGCCGTCCAGATGATTAAGAGTATTACCAAAGAACTCCATACACCTTTTGCACTCTCAACGGCAACAAGATTGGCTGGCGCTTTGTAAAACGTCATTGCAGATACAATTGTTACAATCAATCCAACTGGAGCAGCTTCAGTAGCACCCCAGCGGAATTTGATCATTAATACGATTAATACGATGATTGGCAAGATAGCCATGCCCCACATCGCAAAATTAACAGGTATGTTCATTTTCTTAATAACTCCTATGAATTATACGGACAATTATTTTATGCGGGATGAATTATTTGTGAATAACCGTTCCCGTCTCTCCGTTTATACCTTCTTTAGCTTTCTCTAGCAGTGTTATAAGCGCATTTCTGCCTTCTCCAGATTCTGCAAAGCGGATAGCCGCTTCAACCTTAGGTAGCATTGAGCCTTTTGCAAACTGCTCCTCAGAAATGTACTGTTTAGCCTGATCAATTGAAAGATCAGATAACCACTCCTGGTTCTCCTTGCCGAAGTTGATGGCAACCTTTTCTACGGCTGTAAGGATTACGAGATAATCAGCCCCAATCTCCCTTGCAAGAAGACTCGAAGCGTTATCCTTATCTATTACAGCCTCTGCTCCAACGAGTTTACCACCTTCGTCAAATACTGGAATTCCGCCACCTCCACAAGTGATTACAACATGACCTGCTTCAGCAAGTGTTCTGATAGTTCCTAGCTCGCAGATTCTTAGTGGCATTGGCGATGCAACCACCTTGCGGTAACCTCTGCCAGAGTCTTCAACTACTGAGACACCCTGAGCGATAAGCTTGTCTGCTTCTTCCTTAGTCATAAAGCTTCCAATCGGTTTAGTTGGATTCTTAAATGCTTCATCAGCAGGATCAACGAGTGTCTGTGAGATAATCGATGATACCTTCTTGTCCATTCCTCTCTTCTTAAGCTCGTATTTTATTGCATTCTGAAGGTCGATTGCAATGTATCCCTGTGACATAGCAACACTTGTAGGTAGCGGAACCGCACCATATCCATGGTGTGTAGCTGCAAGAGCATCCATTGCATTCTGAATCATTCCAACCTGAGGTCCATTCCCGTGTGTAACTATAAGGTCATGGCCTTCAGCAATCAAATCAACGATTACTTCCGCAGTATGAGCAACCGCTTCACGCTGCTCATCAACTGTATTGCCTAGAGCATTTCCTCCTAGTGCGATGACAATCTTCTTTGCCATATTTATATCCCCCTTGATATTGTCTAATAATAGTAACGACCTGATTTCTCAGGCCGCTACGTTGTTTTGTCTTATAAGATTTCTATACGTTCTAGAAACCAAGCTTCTTTGCATACGCTAGTACTGCTTTTTCAAATGCCTCAATTGGTGGGTGCACTGTTCCGGCACCGATCTGACCAAATCCAGCAATCTTGTGAGCAATACCTGTATTGATTACAGGAGTGATTCCCTTCTCAACAACAAGTCTTGCGTCGATTCCTAGGCAAGTACCAGTGAAATTCCAATTTGGAATAATGTAATTAGGGTTTCTATCGATTGTGATCTCTGTCATCTCATTTGATGTATTTAGAGCATCCTCATATCCACCAGCACCAACAAATCTTGTTACAGCCGGTGCAGCAATCATAGCCATACCACCAACTCCAACGGTTTCTGTAATAGCGCTATCACCGATATCTGGGCAAGCATCTTCCCCGTCATATCCTGTAAAATAGAGACCCTGTGGTGTATTAACTGGTCCAGTGAACCACTCATCTCCCATACCTGCGATACGGATTCCGAAATTCACACCATTTCTGCACATTGCGGTTACTACAGTTCCTTCTGTAAGTCTTCTAGCTCCATCCATGATTGACTTTCCTGTAGCCATCATTATATTGAGGAAGAACTGATCTGTATCAGACAGGAACTTGATTACCTGAGACTTTTCATCCTCTGGCATATCCATATCGGTGATTATCGGTGCCATTTCCTTTAGGAAGCATAGAGAAGCAGCAATATTTCTCTGGTGGAATTCATCACCCATAGCAATTGCTTTAGCAATTAATGGATTAACATTCAGTCCACCTTCGATGCTTCTTATAGCTCTTCCGAGTGTTGGACCTAGAACATCTCTCATCCATCTTAGTCTGTTTACAACCTCTTCTGAGTATGCACCGAATCTAAGAACCTTTCCTATTCCTTCATTCATCTGGCAGTATGCATAATTACCATCAGTTTCGTTCTGAACCACGAACACTGGCATATGCTGAGTAGTAATTCCTCCCATAGGACCTACTGCATTGCAGTGGTGACAAGGGATGAACTTAATTTCTCCAGACTCAAGGAGCTTACGAGCATCAGCTTCGTTGTCTGCCCACTCTTCGAATAATACTGCACCTACACAAGAACCCTGTACTGTAGCAGGCATATCCTTGTACTCAATAGGAGGGCCGGCGTGAAGAATAACTCTTCCATTGTTCTCGTTGAGCTCAGGGATAACCGTCATAGCTGGAACATTATCCTTCAGAACTGGCTGTGCAGCTACAACCTTAGCGATAACCTTACGGTTTGCTTCGTCGATATCAAATCCTTCGTAGTTTCTGAGGAAGTTAAGAGCCTTAATGAGCTCAATATTTCCTCCTGCTGGTGGCATCCAGTCATATTGAACTACATCGCATCCGAACTTAGCTGTAACCTCTGCAAAGCTCTTAAGACCGATGTTAATTACCTTTGGCTTGTGTGAAAGCATCGATAAAAGCTTTTCTGAAGGCTCAGCTGGAGTAAATTCCTTTACTTCCTTAGGTCTTGTTTCCTTTGGCTCCTCAGTAAATTTATATCCTACAGCTTCGATAGCCGTCTCAACAGCTCGCTTGTTAGTCTCTGCAACGATTACACCTGCATCCTGAAGTTTCTTAACAGATTCGTCATAACCCTGATAATCATTTCTTGTTCCGCAAACCTCTGCTACGAAGAAAACCTCTCTATTCTGAGCTTTAGCCTTATTCTTTAGCGTCTCAACAGCAGGAATAAGGGCGCCTGCCATATCGTCATGAGAACCATATCCTAGAACAACGTCAAATAGGATTACACCTGTGCTAGGATCGTCCATAGCCTCTTCCATGCATTCCACTCTCTTTGTAGGATCAATCATAGGATGTGGCTTACCCTGAGTATACATGTCATCACCTAGGTCAATTACAACGTGACCGTCGTGATTTAGCTTAAATCCATCTGCATGCGTATTATCAGTAATCTTAAGGGCATCCTTAATCATCATAGCGGCCTCGCCTGCCAATGTACCGCCGGAATAATATGCTTTGATTGTCTTCTTATCTTCAGTTTTGAAGAACTTAGACCTGTCACAATCAACAGTCCCTTCAGCCACTTTCTGACCTCTTACTAGACTGACTGCAAGACGAGCACACTCATCAAGTGTATAAGTCTGATATAGACCTTCTTCATAATACTCTGGCTTCTCACCTAGGAATAGGCAAACTACAGGCTTGCTGTAAACGCTAAGTCTTGCGGCAATCTTATCTCTTACTGACTTTGCTGGTGGTTTTGAGATAACTACGAGCACCTTAACTGTCTGATCCTTTTCCATAGCGTCGATGACATCCATCATAGTGGTACCACCAACTTCTTCAGAGAGGTCACGTCCACCGGTACCGATAGCATTTGTTACACCTTCACCCAGTCTATCTATAATAGTTGTGAGCTCCTGAATACCCGTTCCTGAAGCACCTATTATGCCGATTGAACCAGGATTTACAGTGTTTGTGAATGCAATTGGCACACTCTGAATGATTCCAGTTCCACAGTCTGGGCCCATTACCACGAGCCCTTTTTCGTGAGCCTTATCCTTGATTTTCTTCTCATCCTCAATCGTTACATTGTCAGAGAACATGAATACATTCATACCCTCGTCGAGAGCTCTATCTGCCTCAAGTGCAGCGTAAGCTCCTGGAATGGAGATTACTGCTAGGTTTGCATCTGGCATCTGCTTAAGTGCCTGATCCCAGCTCTTTGCTGATTTATTTCCTTCGCTTTTTTTATCAGCATTTGCTTCCTTTGCGAAGTACTCGTCAACCTTATCCATAAGCGCATCGAGCACGCTCTCTTCTGTTACATCAGCAACAACTACCATATCGTTGGCAGTTGCATTCATTAGCTCTTCAGTCTCAAGCCCACTCTGCTTAAAAATGTCCTTGTTAGCTGGAGTTGCCATCATGATGGATACCTTGTTTACACCATCAACTGTTGAAACCGCATTGGTAAGTAGCATTAGGGTAACAGAATCATGATAACTTCCTGCTTTTACAATTGTCTTTAGCATTTATTCTCTCCCTTTTATATTAGTCAGCAAATCTATTCTTGTGATCATATCTATTGAAGTGAACCGGTTCACCCTTTAGATACTCGACTAGTTCGTCTGCAACATCTAAACCACCTGTTGCATAAGCCTTTTCCATTCTATTCTTAGCTCTCTCTCCAGGGAAGTTTACCTTATCAAATCCTGGAGCAGGCTTCATTGCATCAAGTTCGTCTAGGCACTGGCTCATAGCCTTCTTGAATGCTTCTGCGCCAACAAATCTCTCTGGGTCAATTACGATATGCATCTGACCAAGTCTTCTGCCCTCTGATAGATCATGATACATGGAGCTAACATGACCACCGAATGGTACACCAAGAAGAATTCCAGAGAAGACATCAACGAGCATCATGAGTCCATACCCCTTAGCTCCAGCAATAGGGTTAAGCGCATTGACCTTATGTGGGTCTGTTACAGGAGCACCATTCTCATCTACCGCCCAATCTGCAGGAATTTCCTCATGCTTAGACCTCTTATCCAAAATCTTTCCCCAAGCCTGAACTGTAGTAGCCATATCGAATACTACCTTTCTATCATCGGCGGTTGGAGCTGCAAATGACATAGGGTTTGTTCCGTAATATGGTTCAGCACCACCGTAAGGAACTGCCATAGGATCTGACTGGCAGAACGAAATTGCTAGTAGCCCTTCATCCGCAGCCATCTCGGTGTAGTAACCAATGGATCCCGAGTGTGACAGGTTTGCCATTCCTACAACAGCGATTCCATTCTTCTTAGCCATCTCAATAGCTTTTTCCATGCCTACCTTAGCAACAGTAAAACCTATTCCATTATCTCCATCAAGGATTCCAGAGCATGGTCCAGTTTCTTTCCAAGTCATGTTTGGCTCAACCGTGATTCCACCTTTAGCAATTCTCTCACTATAGTACTCAACTCTTACTGCACCGTGAGAATAGTAGCCCCTTTCATGAGCCCAAGTAAGAATCTCTGCTGTAGTTTCAGCGTCATCAGCATGTAGTCCCGCCTGCATGAGCTTATTTTTCATCAGGCCCTTTAATTCTTCTCTAGATAATTTCACTTGTTTTTTCCTCCATGAACCTGTATATACAAATTCTTTCTATAAAAACAGGTCCGCATCTATGACGCGAACCTGTTACCAACAATTCTTAATATTGTTTAAACTTACAGCTCAACGTCTCTGTTGCAATCCTTTGAGTAGATGTAGATAAAGTCTTCAGTACCTACACCGTAGCAAGCCTGTGGTACGTATGAATCCATGAATACATAGTCACCCTTCTGTAGAGGAACCCACTCATCATCAAGCACGTACATTCCCTTACCCTGTAGGAAGTATGCGCCATGCTCCTGAATATGAGTTTCGATATATCCATGGCATGCACCTGGAGCAAATTTCAGTACGTGCATGTTCATATCAAATCCTAGATCCTCTGCTGCAGGGAGGAAATCTTTGCTCTGACAGTTTGTCATGCCCTCGTAATCCTTCCAAGGTGTATCGTTAATATTTGCAACAACTGTGTAAGCTTCTTTCCCAGGAAGTGGGTTATATCTTCTTCTGTAGATATAAACGAAAGCGTCCTTATCGCTATTGTTTACGAAGCTGAATGGCTTATCTGCTGGCGAATAAATGTAACCACCCTCTGTCAAATCTGCCTCTTTGTCAGCATTCTTTACTGTAAGCTCTCCACTAATTACATATAGGAAAGATTCGATTCCATCTCCTCCAATCTTATCGTTCTTTCCGCCTGGATGAACTGTTGAAATATAATCAGCAAATGATGCGCCCATAGCAGGTGAACCTAGAATAGTTGTATCGCAGTTCTCGTAGCCGGGGATAACGTTCTTAACGATGCCGTCTGGCTCAAGAATAGTGTACTTACCCTTCTTATAAACAGATCTTGTCGAAAGCAGTGTCTCTCTGTAACCAGTATTATTGTTTAAATAACTCATGAAGTTTACCTCTCTTCCTCATGTTTAATAATAATAGACTTTTAATTTGGTGAAACTTATCAACCAATTTTCTATTACAATTTAATCATCTTTCAACCTTTTTTTCAAGTGTTAGTTTGAAATTTTGTGTTCTAAATATCGTCCTTATTGCTTTTTTGAATTTTATCTAATAGTGTTATATAATTCTATAAGATTTCATTGTATTTATCATGTATTTTCAAGCTTTCTAAGATATATTTATTTTGCATATTTTATAATTCAATGATATTTAAATATACAAGCTCTATTTGTATTCATTAATTTATAATTCATTGGTTAGATAATTTTTATTTTTAACATAAAAATTTTTTTGGATAGCAAGCGAAGGAGTTATTAAAATTATGTTAAATGTTAAGAATATTACGGTTTTAAAAGAAAACAGTATTAACTCGTCAAGAAGATTCACTCTTTATTATCCTAGCGATTCTTCTATACGCGCTTTAATCGTATACATACACGGAGGCGGACTGCTATGTGGTAATGCAAAGGATTTGCCGGAACTTCATAAAGAGAAATTAACAGACGAGGGATACGCTATTTTAGCTATTGATTACCCTCTTGCTCCGCAGGCGAAGATTGATGATATTCTAGAAGACATTATTGATTCTATAAATAATTGTTTTGAGCTAACTGGTCTTAGAAGCGATCTCCCATTATTCGTCTGGGGGCGATCTGCAGGCGCTTACCTCGCATTGCTCGCATCTGCTAGCGATAAGCTCCACCTTAAATTGAACGGAATAATTTCGTACTACGGTTATGGATTTCTATGTGACAGCTGGTATGACACGCCAAGCCCACACTATGTGAACCTTCCTATTGTCGAAGAAGGCTCTACGAAGATTCACGATAAAGAAATCGTATATCGAGGGGATATAGCTAACTATTTCAGCACATATATATACGCAAGGCAGACTGGGAAATGGAAAGACTTAATATACGAGGGGCGCGATAAATATTTCTTTTTGTTATACACGTTAAGAGCCGTAGATAGTCTTCCGGCGCCTTTATTTGCTGCACATAGTACAGGTGACACAGATGTTCCATATAGCGAATTCATCGCCCTATGTAGTAAATATCATCCGGATAAATTCGTTGCCTCTATACCTGAACATGACTTCGACAGGAATACTAATGAACCTGAGACAGTTGAACTTCTTAATAAGACTATTGCATTTATATCTAATAATATTTAAATATAATTAGATGCTATGAGGGATTCCGTATGAAAATTCATCGGAATCTTCTCATAATATATTTTAACTTTGGTTTCTCAATTGTTTTCTCTATTATAAACCCTTGTTTTTCATATAGGTTCTTAGCAACTTTGTTAGAATCAAAAACTGATAATGTAATGCTATTAACGTTTTTATTATCGAAAATGTATTTTAAAAATTCTTTTAATGCCATTGAACCTAAGCCCATACCTGTTTTTTCAGGATTTATTACAAACCTACCGATGTGGATACTATCTATACTTGACCTTATTTCTTGTATTATTCCGACAAACTCATCATCATTGAAAATTGAAAAAACATTTTCAAGTTTTCTTATTTTGTCACAATCAAGCGGATAAGATACCTTGTTCCCCATCCATTGTTCTTGAAAATCCTTACCCTTATCATTAGACCATTCACATAGAGACAATGCATCAGCATCATTTATGCCTTTTTCAATTAAGATATTCATGCAACTCAAATTCTCCTAAGCTATTGATTAGAACTGCAGTATTGTTTCAAGCACATCACCGATATCACTGCTAATACAAATGCTTCTATCTTCAAGTTCTGCTGGACAAAATGCTTCTCCATAGTTAACACAAGCATAAGTTGAGTTCTTATTTGTAATCGCCATCTGCCAAAATGGAAACTTTATTATCACCGGTGTGTTTGCACCGACACCTAGCTCAAGAAATAGCACATTCATGTTCTCGTGTCTGCGCAGGAAATCCGAATATCTTGCCGAAGCATCTCGCCAGCCACCATCTTCGACGAAAGTCCCATCAGCTCTAAGGTTATTTGTTACTGGTCCTCCTGTGGTCGGCATAACAGGAATTAGTTCAGAAGGTATCTGCATCTTGATTGACTTATCACTAGGAACATCGAATTCGCCAGAATCATCACGTATAAATCCCTGTGCCTCCATAGCTCTATTGACCCAGACTTCGTTGTCAAAGGTAATGCCATCCTTACCATTCTCACTTTGGAACAGCCCGAAGTCCCCCTGTGTATAGAATAGTCTCTTTTTATCAAAACCTGCCCTCTGAAACTGGTGATCAACATTCGTAGTTACTACAAAATAATCTTTTCCACTAACAACCTTAAGTAAATTTTCATAGACAGGCTTAGGAGCCTTTATATATCTATTATAATAAATTGCCCTTGCCCACCATGCCCAGCGAGTTTCATCGTTAGGAAATGGAAAAAAACCGCCTGAATATATATCGGTTATTCCATACTCCTCAGCAAAATCAAAAAAATATCTTTCAAATCGTTCGCCGCTATACGTAAAACCCGCCGATGTTGAAAGCCCTGCCCCTGCTCCGATGATTACGGCATCGGCTGACTCTATGGCTACCGCCAGCTTTTCAGTTCTTTCTTGAATAGAGCCTTCACCATAAACCATCTGCCCATTGAGGTAGCTCATAACCGCTTGCCCTCTCTTTATGCTCTCTATATATCCATTAGGTCTATCTCTAAATAAGTCTCTCATAATACCCTCTATCTTCGTCCTTAAATACGTTAAATATCACTCTGTCCATAACCCCTGGGTGTTCCGAGAGCCAGCTTCTTACAGTACTAACTGCAATTTCTGCAGCGCGCTCATTAGGAAAATGGAATACCCCTGTCGATATACAGCAAAACGCTACTGTCTTTAAACTGTTTTCCATGCACATATTCAGTGTATTGATATAGCAATTTGCAAGGTCTTGCTCAAGCTCATGAGTAAGACTGAACTGCACGATAGGTCCAACAACATGGATAACTTTCTTCGCCGGCAAGTTATATCCGTCTGTAAGCATAGGGATTCCCGTTGGCTGTTGGTAATCTGCTCCGAACTTGGCTCTTAGCTGATTCATCTGCCTATTACATTCCTCTCTAAGCTGTACTCCTGCGTATGTATGAATGCAGTTATCTATACAAGTATGCATAGGGATAAAACAGCCTAGCATCTGTGAGTTGGCAGCATTTACTATTGCATCTACAGATAGCCTAGTAATGTCCCCTTGCCAGATTGAGAGACATTCGCTTCTAATAGGAATATCATTTACTTCAACAATTCCATGCTCATCTGCTACACCTTTTAAATATTCATCTTGAACTCTCAAAATTAAATCGTCGATGTGACGAGGGCTGCGTATGTTCATAAGTGAACGAAGAAGTCGCCTTTTTCCAACAACGTCCCCTGGCGTTTGCAAATCTTTATAATCTATAGAATCCGCTTTAAATTGCTCAACTAGAAAATCTAACCTCTCAGCTTGCGTCATCTTTTCATTCATATCTTTTCCCCGCTTTCACAACTTAAAGATATTATACCAAAACAAAAGCCCATTCACTCAATATTTGAGTGAATGGGCTTGATGAATTTTAGTCTATTTTAGGAAAAGTTATTCGCAAATCCCGTAATATAATCTCTACTAGTTTATTTCTCGAGTGTAGTTCCTTTTCTGAAGTTCTCACAAGACTTCATATTCTTCATTAGCAGGTAATAGATAACCCCTGTAGGAATCGTAGCTGTGAAGAACGAAAGGTCAACCTTGTAAAGTCCAATTGCTGCACCTACTACAGTTGCAATGATAGCCGCCATGTTTACACCAGCTTTTGACCCATTTGGATTATATAGATCGTCTAGCTGTTCCTTAGTGAAGTTTCTCTTGTGGAGAATGAAGTAGTCAACAATAAGGATAGCGAAGATTGGAGCGAAGAACGCCGAATAAATCTTAACGAATAGCGATAGACCTTTTGCAGAGCTATCATTAGTTAGGATCCATGGGCAAGTTGCTACTGCAAGGATTCCGATTAGGATTACAGCAGTTCTGTGCTTCATCTTAAATGTATCCATGAATACGTATGCTGGTGGAATTACGTTACTTGCAAGGTTTGTCGAAAGCTGTGCAAATATGATAAATGCCAGCGTAACAACTAGTACAATCTTATTATCTACCATCTCAGCAAATGCGTTGATTGGATTTGCAATTCCAGTAGCTGTCGACGCCATAGCACCAATAATTCCAAGCATAACTGTCGCTGGAACCATAGCCATGAAATACGAGAAGCCTCTTACAGGTGCGCTGTATCCTTGCTTCATCTCACGAGAATAGTCCGATGCATTGAGCATTACTGTAGTTGAGTTTCCAAAGAAAGCAATTACAGAAGCAACAAATGGAAGTCCCCATGTACCGCTCTTATGCATTAGGTTAGCAGAAATAGCATCCCACTGAGTTGTAAGGCATATGTAAAGCAGATAGAACATTGCAATTACAATTACCGTTCCGCCGATATTTCCGACCCACTTTGCACCCTTGAATCCCTTGATTGAGAGCAGAATCTGCACAATCTGGAAGAGGATGAAGAATAGCCAGATATTATCATAGTGGAATAATAGTTTCGAAATATTGTTGATAGCAGCTCCACCTAGCCATGTCTGGTAGCCATACCATACGATAGCCGGAAGACCTCTTATCATAGATGGAAGTACATTCCCCTTAGTACCATATGCACTCTTAAGATGGATGGAATATGGTGCTCCAGTCTTATAACCGAACTGGTCATTCATAGCTATTCCAACTACTAGTATCGTTGAGCCAAGCAGCACTGCTAGGAACAGCTGTATTAAATTGAGACCTGTCTCCATCTGAGCGGATCCCATTGCCAAAGTTCCGATTGAGATACAGCCACCGAGCCAAAGCATAGTGTTCGAGCCCCAGCTCATGGTACGTTTCTCCCACGGAATCGGTTTGATGCTCTCGCCCTCATTATTAGAGGTATTTACGTTCTTGTTTTCTGTACTCATATTGTTCTCCCTTAATTATTTAGCACCTTTATCTAACTGGTGTTACATACTTTCCAAAGCCCTTAGCTTCTTCTACATACATACCATCCTTAGCGACAACGCGGCCACGGATAACTGTGCATGTTGGTGCACCCTTTCCTTCCAGTCCGTCGAAGCAAGTTACATGTCCCTTTGTGAAGAGCTTCTCCTGCTCAACCTTCCAAGGCTTTTCTGGATCAAGAATTACCGCATCAGCGTCAAACCCAATTTCAAATGCACCCTTCTGTCCATAGAAACCGAATACCTTTGCCGGATTATAGTCCATAACCTTAGCTATTAGGCTTGGGCAAAGCTTCTTCTGATGTACTACCATATCGAACATCATAGGCAGGAAGAACTGTATAGCATTGAGTCCGCCCCAGGCCTGCCAAATGTCTCTCGACTCATTATCCTTTTCCTCGTCCGCTGCTGGTGAGTGGTCACTACCAACGCATGATAAAGTTCCATCGAGTACATAATCCCAAAGCTTTTCTACGTCTTCCTTAGTCCTTAGAGGTGGTGTGCACTTAGCTGGTCCGCCTTTTTCAAACACAAAATCTTCTGAGAAACCTAGGTAGTGAGGGCACGTCTCAGCAGTTATTGGTAGCCCTTCGTACTGAGCTTCCTTAACGACCTGTGCAACCATAGGATGACTTACGTGACAGATATGCACTCTACCGCCAGTTGCTCTAGCCATGTCTATTACATTTTTAGTAGCTACGTATTCTGTCCATACATCGTGAGAATCGAGGAAAGCTCTGATTTTCTCTTGTCTTGAAAGACCGGTCATAGCCTTAGCCTTCTTCTCTCTCTCGAGAACCTGTCCATATTCTTCGCAGTGGAATCCACAGAGAGCCTTGTATGGCTTTAGAAGCTCAAGAGCTTCACGAACGTTACCCATATTCACAGTTGGGAAAAGTGGTCCGTTAGGGCATGTGAATCCCTTAAATGCAGCTACGCCAGCCTTCTCAAGGTCCTCTAAATCAGCAAGATTGTTATGAACCGAGTCTGGATCATCATCGAAGTCCCCTACAATTCCACCCCATAGACCGAAGTCGATGTATGAATGTTTAGTAATCTTGCTCATCTTTAGATCAAAGATTTCCTTATTCATGAGCGATGGGTCATTGTTAAGAGGCATGTCGATAAGAGTTGTACAGCCTGCAACAGCGGCTGCTCTTGAACCCGTTTCAAAGTCTTCTCTGTAATCGAATCCAGGCTCGTTTAGGTGAGCATGGCAATCGATGATTCCCGGATATACTAGGTTTCCCTCTGCATCGATAACTTCTGTAGCTTCAGCTTCAGTCCCTGGAGCTAGGAATGCAGCATACTTGCCGTCTTTTACAGCAATATCTGCTTCGTAGACACGGTCTGGTGTAACCAGCTTACCGTTCTTGATAATTAGATCATACATGTCTAATCCTCCTTATTATGAGTAGAGAGAGATGCTTATCGCACCTCTCCACTTATTTATTGAATGAATGATTACATAAAATTCTAACTGAATTTGTTATTAGTCTTCAAAGATTGTTCCAGTTCTGAAATTCTTAGAAGATGGCATGTGCTTCATCAGTAGATAGTAAACAACACCTGTTGGGATGAGGCTGATATACCACGATAGGTCTACAACGAATACTGATACGAGGGCTCCAACAGCGATTGAAATTATAGCTGCCCAGTTGATTCCCTTGAAAGGACCCTGCTTGTCGTAAAGAGTATTGATATCAAGTGTGCTCTTACGAAGGAAGTAGTAATCTACAACCATTACAGCAAAGATAGGTCCGAGGAATGCGGAGTATACCTTTGTGAAAAGGGATAGTCCAGCAGCTGAGTCAGCAGTAACTAGCTTCCAAGGCATTACGCACACAGATAGGATACCAACGAGCACTGTCGCATGTGACCACTTCATTTTGAAGGACTCCATCAGAACATATGCTGGTGGAACGATATTGTTCAGTACGTTAGTTGTAACCTGTGCGAATGCGATAAATAACAGTGTGATAACTGTTAGGAACTTGCTTCCCATTGTTGTTGAGAATACGACTACTGGGTCTGAATTTCCTGTTGCTGCAGTAACGAGAAGTCCGATGAGTCCCATGAACAGTGTTACTGGCAGGATAGCGATCGTATAAATCGAACCAGTCTTAACTGGCTTTATGTCTTCCTTAAGGTTTCTCGAGTAATCTGATGCGTTGATGATCATTGTCGAGTAGATTCCAAGGAACGAAGTTGTCGCAGCCCAGAAAGGCATACCCCATGTACCCTTAACATTTGCAAACGATGCGCTGATATCTACGGCGAACTTAGTCTTTACAACGTATAGCATGTATGCGAGGATTGCTACGATGAATACGCAAGAGAAGTTCTCAAGCCACTTGATTCCGTGGAATCCTTTGATAGCGAGGCCAACCTGCAGAAGCGTGAAGAGGCCAAATACAACTGGGAGGTTATCGAATCCCCACAGAATCTTGAAGCAGCTGTTGATAGCTCCTGCTCCAACCCATGACTGGAATCCAAACCACACGATAGCCGGAAGACCTCTAAGAACTCCTGGAATCTTTACACCAGTTGTACCGAAGCTGGATCTTAGCTGAACAACATATGGCATACCATACTTATGTCCTGCATTACCGATAAGCACTAGCGCAATTGCAATTACAAGGCATCCGATCGTCATAGCTAGAATAGCCTGCGCGATTGTTAGTGTGCCTATGAGTGCTGATCCCATCGAGAATGTACCGATGGATACACAACCACCTAGAAACGATGCTGTGTAAGATAGCGATCCCATGATTCGACTCTTTGTCGGCTGTAGGTCTTCATTGACTCCGACAACAAGATTCGGATCAAGTGTTTTGTTATCTACAATACTCATTAAAATATTCTCCTTTAATTTTTCAAATAATTTCGTTTAGAATAGTCTCTTAACCAGTTCGCCTGTACCCTTCTGTCCAACAAGCTTACCGTCTTCTGCCATTAGCTCCCCTCTTACGAAAGTAGCTACAGGTAGACCCTTACCTTTCATTCCTACAAATGCAGAAATCTTATTTACATAGTATAGAGAATCTGCTGTAATCTCCCATTCTCTCTCAGGGTCAATTATTACAATATCAGCGTCAAAGCCAACTTTAATATCACCCTTCTTTCCATAAATGTGGAATGCTTCTGCAGGCAGCTTAGCCCATGAGTTAGCAAGGACACGTGGGTCAACTCCGCGCTTAAAAACTCCTTCAGAGTAAATCGCCTGAACGCAGCTCTGGATGCCACTTATTCCACCCCATACGTCAAATACATTCTCTATCTTCTGTCCTAGGATTTCATTGAACTTCTCATCATATGTACAAGGCGAATGATCTGATGCTAGCCCAGCGAAAACACCTGCTTCTACGCACATCCACATGCCTTCAACATCTGCCTTCGTCCTGAGCGGAGGAGCGCACTTGAATAGCGGACCGTTCTCTAACACATCGTCTTCTGTGAATGACAGGTAATGTCCACATGTCTCTGCAGAAACCTGATATCCTTCACACTGCGCCTCATACACCTTCTCAGCGGCTGCTGGATGGCTTACGTGACAGATGTGTGCACGGCATTCAAGCTCCTTAGCAATTTCTACTACAGTTTCTGTTGCTACGATTTCAGATGCTGGAGTTCTTGAATCGAGGAAACCTCTCCATGTGAGATTACCAGCTTCCTTTTGTGCCTTTTCCCCTTCTTTAATCATCGCAAAATCTTCGCAGTGGAATCCAGCCATGCCGCCAAATTCCTTTATGATTTTCATGGCCTGATATGCCTGCCCGTATGTTAGCGGTGAATAGTCAGGTGATACTGGTCCTAGGAATGACTTAAAAGCTATTACTCCTCGCTCATCGAGACCCTTTAGCTGGTCAAGGTTACCCGGTACAAGTCCTCCCCAGAATGCAAAATCTGAATACGCATTAGGCTGAACCTTTGCTAGCTTAGCATCAAAAATCTCAGGTGTAGTAAGCGCTGGTTCATTTTGAAGTGGCATATCGATGATCGTCGTATATCCACCAACTACAGCTGCTGCAGTTCCATGTTCATAGTCTTCTCTCCACTCGTAGCCCGGATCATTAAGATGTGCGTGAGTATCAATAGCTCCAGGAAAAACCTGCTTGCCAGCTGCATCAATTACTTTAGCCGCTTCAGGTTCATCACCCTTTGCTAGTATGGCTGCAATCTTGCCATCTTTGACAGCAATATTTGCATCCTGAACTAGATCAGGTGTAACTACCTGTCCGTTCTTAATTAATAAATCATACATATAATCCCCTCCCTATAGCCTTTTAGACTATAAATGTGAAGTAATTAATTAAATTGATTAGGTACATTCATTTATAAAAAAATGTGGTCAACCAATTTCAATATTTCTATGGATATATACTACATTAGTAGCTAAAAATCTTCAATATCCTTATTTATTTAAATACGGATTGATTGTCTTTTTTTAATTAAAATTTTTTATTGTTTGTTGAAGTTGTACGTTAAAACTAAAATACTTTTTAGTTTTTGTTATAATAGTGTTAATAATTCCAAATCGAGGGTAGTAAAGATGGACATATTGCAAACATCTATGTACACAATAAAAACTTTCAATAGACTGAAATCAGCTAAACTTAGACCAAACATAGACTTGTACGTTCATTCAATATATGAACGCACTATAAATCTAATGCTCGATGGTCAGCTTATAGCACTGCAGATTGCTGATTCTCCAGTTTCTCCTATAAGCATCATTTTGCCATTGGACGAAACGGGTTTAGACAGACTAAAAATAAAATCTAATAGTCCTGTATCAATAGATGGTACCAATTTGTTAGTAGGGGAAAATATCATTTCACTAGATCGCGCCTATGATGTTTATGATGATACGCTCTACGAGCACACCTGTTCATCTTCGTTAAAGGATGTAGTGTGGCAGCTTATAATAGCCTCTGATAGAGACGGTTTTTCAACCCTCATAAAATCACAAAACACTCCAGATGATATTGCCCTTTCATATGCCAAGAAAAAACTAATTGATGCGGAATCGATATGTAACACTATGATGTCTGGGAATTCAGCAGATGAACCCACTAAATCGAATCAGCTTACTAAATTGTGTGATTTACTATCAGGTCTGATAGGTGTTGGCACTGGTCTTACACCTAGCGGTGACGACTTTATGACGGGGGTACTTTCAACATTTAAAGCACTTCCGCAATGCTTTAACCACAAACTGATTTCAGCTCTATCTAACTCAGTATGTAGTAGACGAAACAATACTAACGAAATAAGCAGCACATTCATCGACTGTGCATTAAGAGGTCAATTTAGCAAGGCAATCATAGATCTATATGATTCATTATGTTTAGATAATGTTCAGTCACCGGGCATTGAACAAGATAAAATCGATAATTTGCTAGACAGTTTTCTAGATATAGGTCATACATCTGGTATAGATACGTTAACGGGAATATATTGGAGCATGACACATCTTTCTAAAATTTAATATTCAATCAGCTGTTGAAACGAAGGTATTTTTTTGAATATTTAATTGTGTTTCAACCACTTTTTAATTTTGTGGTATAATGTGTATATCTAAGACGAAAGGAAGTATTTGAAATGAGTCTACTAACAACAATGCAGAAGAGACGCAGTGTTCGTAAGTATAACACCGAACCTGTTACAGAGAAGGAATTAAACGATATTATTTCAGCAGCCCTACTCGCTCCAAATGGTAAAGGACTTAGACCTTGGGAATTTGTAGTTGTCAGAGAAAAGGATACTCTTAGAGAATTGATGAACTGCCGTAAGGGAGGCGCAAAGATGCTCGAGACGGCTAATGTTGCCATTGCGGTTTATTCTGATTCAGATAAGACTGATACATATACAGAGGATAGCTCAATTGCTATGACTCACATGCTACTCGAAGCAGCCGATCTTGGTTTAGGCGCAGTTTGGCTTCAGATTAGGTTACGTCCTTCAAACGTGGAGGGTGTTACAGCTGAAGAATTTGTAAATGCAAGACTCAACCCACCTAAAAACATGCAGGTGGAAGCTCTACTAGTGCTAGGTCATATTGATGAACAGCCTAAGGCTCATGAGCTGCCAAGTTTTCCTTCAGATAAGGTTCATAACGAAAAATGGTAAATTAGATAGCCTAACAAAAAATACAAATCATAGATTTAAAAGAGCAATGCGTTCAGCCATTGAATGCATTGCTCTTTATATATTCATCGGATTACTGCATCTCGAAGGAGAAAGGTAATTCAAGTTCATTACCTTCATTATCAGCGCCTTCTAATGTAAATTTGAATGGAAGATTTGAATCTATCCTCTTGAATATGATCACTCCAGATATGCTCGCTCCAGCCTTGATATTTTTTTGCATATGAACATCGTCATAAAGATAATTTTCTAGGTCAGCCTCATAATCATTGCCGTCTTGACTAAGTATGCTTTGATTTGGATATATTTCGATGTTTTTCTTAGTGCCATTCTTTACCTTAATGTAAACTCTCGTCTCATCGCTTGTTAAATCAACCTTTTGAACGGTAGCTGAAACGCCCTTAACCTTAACATCATATCCGATATCCAGAGTCTCCTCCGCCGGAATCGCATCAGTTGATTTTATCTTTTGAATCTTTTTTGCTTCGAGTTTAACAGCCGTCATTTCTGTCGATTCCGCATCAACGACCTGCGCTTTGCCAATGACTTTACCCTTTACTTTTATATATTCGCCATCTTCGTACTTTACCTTATTATCGGATACAACTACAACTGTTGGGTGCTCCTGCTTGGCGAAGTCCTCATATCCCTGCAGATGAATCTCCCCGTGGACTTTATCTACAGCAACAATCTGCATTTTTAATTCTTTTATCGTCTTGCCCTTAAACTCTTCAGGGTGTGCATAAAGTTCTTTAAGCTTTGCTTTGCTAAAAGAAGACGAACAAGCTGCCATAGAAAGACTAATCCCCAATGCTAGCATTAGTGTAAAAAATATCTTAATTGAATGTCTTTTTGACATAGACATACATGCCTCCTGCGGAGCATGACGCTCCGTCTAAAAAATTTATTTTGCTTTATTACAGCATTTTTCTAATCTGTTTTCCATCCATCCATGATGTTATATTCTCAAATACCATCTCTGCACGTCTATCGATGGATTCCCTCGTATCAAAGCCCACATGAGGTGTACAAACTAGGTTAGGCGCGCCAATAAGCGGATGATCTTTAGGGAGCGGAGGATCCTTCTCGAAAACATCTATTCCAGCTTTAATTCGTCCCTCTCTAAGCGCATTCGCTAATGCTTCTGTCTCAATAACAGGCCCTCTTGCTGTGTTCACGAGTATTGCTCCTTGCTTCATAGTGGCAATTTCTTTTTCCCCAATTAAACCTTTAGTTTCTGGTGTCAAAGGAGTGTGGATCGAAATAATATCTGCGTTCGCCATGACATCGATGAGCGGCATATACTCGAGTCCAAGAGCCTTGGCTGCGGTTTTCTCACTCCTATTAAAACCAATAAGTTTACAGCCAAATGCCTTAAAAATAGCAGCAGTTCTAATGCCGATTGCACCTGTACCTACTATTCCGACAACCTTACCTGCGAGCTCTCTGCCTGCGAGGCTGCCTTTACCAAGTCCATTTTGAACGGCTTCGTTGCATAGAGTAATATTTCTCAAACAGTCTAAAGTCAACCCTATTGCGAGCTCCGCCACCGCGTCATCACAGTATCCGCCCGTATTGGATATAAGTACTCCTTTTTCCCTGCAAGCTTCAACGTCCACATGATCTATCCCCACAAATGCAACTGAGACGAGTTTAAGATTCTCGTCTGCTCTAATGACCTCTCCAGGAAGTGGATGATTTGCTATGATAAGAACCTCTGCATCTTCAGCGCGTTTTATTAACTCGCTTGTATCAGTAGTCACAGTATCGTATGACTTAAATGTATGACCTTGTTCTGTCAGTGTACTCGATAGTCTCTTCAAGGTGTCCTCGGAAATACCTAGTGGCTCCATAAGAATGATCTTCATTTTATTAGTCCCCCTTGTATATTGTTTAATGATAGTTTTTATTATAGCACAATGACAGCAATCACATTATGAAAAAAATGATTGGCTGTCAGATAAAAGTTTACCACAACTTCATAATTCTATACCCTATTTTTCTTTGACGCACAATCTATTGTGCGCAATCGATTTTCATGTTAAAATCCCATATATCATACTAATTCATCACATTAATTAACTTTAATATAGAATTTGGAGTAATTCATGAAGGACAAACTGATCTGTGGATGTGTCAGAGTATATCGCTCTGACATCGAACGAGCCATCTTAAATGGAGCACGTACATATACAGAGATTCAAGAGAAAACAGGTGCAGGCACTAGCTGTGGAAACTGTAGACCTCTTGTAGAAAAAATTATTCGCGAGACCATTTCTGGACTTGATGAGTAGTTATGGTCTTAACGTAAGTTCCATTTATAAATGACATATAATTAAGCACATATGCAAATATTGGGCATGGAATTGAACAGTTAATGCAGCTCATATTTCGTATAGCACTACATTATATAAAATCTAAGAAAGCACAACCACCTAACACCTGTTAAGCGGTTGTGCTTTCTTGTACATGCTTTCTTTTAAGACGATTTTACTTACTAAGGTTAAACTTCTTTTTCCTCATAATCAGCATGACACTAGCTACCGAGAGACCAAGCAGTCCCGAGTAAAATTCAATACCTGTATTGTCAGCTGTCTTTGGCGTAATCCTGCTACTACTAGCTTTTTTCGCCTTAGAAATCCCATGTCTAGATGGATCACTTGACTTTGAGACCTTAGGTTTTGGCACATTCTGAATCTGAGGTGTAGTTGAAACGGACTCTACATATTTAGTGTAGACATGCGTACGAATATCCGAAGTGTCTGGGAGGGTATTTTTAAAGACATAAGCGATCTTGCCACCTGCATCGTATATATACTGATCTGCATCGAGGAATCCGAAGGTCCCAGCCTCTTTTACGGTGTTGCCATCTTCATCGATGTATCTGGTCACTTTTGCTGCTTTCTGTTCAGCCCCTATAGTAACGTTAGGAACAGCTCCAGTAACCGTTAGACCAAGAAATATAACGCGTCTCTTTACGGGTTTAAACACCTCTACCCCATTTTCTACAGTTCGATACCTAATTGTCTGTGTAGCAACCCTGTATTCTCCATATTTACCACCTGCCCAAGGTATAACTGTAGCTGCTGCCTGTTCTGCAGCTGGATCATTAGCATCTGGATTGACAATATCTGAGTGGATAGATTTCCATGAATTAATATATTCATTCATTTCCTGTCCTGTCAGAGTATATGAACCTGTATACGATATATTCTCATCGACAGCCGTTGCTCCCGAAGTATTATTCCCCTCCGCAAAAGTCTCGTCGATATCGAAGAACAATACGAGCTGCACGGTAAAAAGCAGAATTAAAAGAAATGAAAAAGCACGTCTATATTTTGATGAATTTGTAGTTTCATATTTCATAATTTTGTCTTCCATAATACATTCCTTCTCTTATCATTTTTTATCAGTAAACAATCGGATTATTCGTATTGTATCAGATTTAATTTTGTAAAACAACCCATCTAACCCCTATATAAATTTACACAAAAAACCCTCCTCGCAGGTTATCCGGCAAAGAGGGTAAATATCATTATCTGTAAAGTTTCCTAAATAAGTAAAATACAATTTGAAGCCCATTAAAGCTTGATACTGCCACGATGAACAGTATCACAATATTCACATCTATATATGTGATTTTCAGCGTCATCAAGACGGAATCTATGTTCAATTCCTCTCTCAGTCGAGGTAATGCAGCGAGGATTCTTACACTGAATAACATTTGTAAGTCGCTCTGGCAGCTTCATATGCTTCTTGCTATGGAGTTTACTATCCTTGATTATATTGACTGTAATATTAGGATCTACAAAGCCTATTAAATCAAAATCCAAATCGATAATTTGATCAATCTTGATTATGTCCTTCTTGCCATACTTACCGCTTTTAGCATTCTGGATAATAGCTATACTACAATCTAGTTTATCAAGTCTTAGCAGATTATATATGGCTAGAGATTTTCCTGCATCAATATGATCAAGAACTATTCCGGTTGTTACTCCATCAATATTCATTAATTCAGACCTCCTTCGATACCCAGAAGCATGAGAATTAGCGCCATTCTCGCGTATCTTCCGTTCTTAACCTGATCAAAGTATTTAGCCCTAGGATCCTTATCTACCTCTACGGAAATTTCATTAACCCTTGGCAGTGGGTGCATAATTACTAAATCATCCTTTGCCGATTCTAACTTTTGTTCATCTAGTATATAAGTATCCTTGAGTCTAACGTAATCCTCTTCATTAAAGAATCTCTCCTTCTGCACTCTAGTCATATAGAGTACGTCTAGTTCAGGGAGCGCCTCTTCTAGGGATGTCGTCTCAACCCACTTAATGCCGGCATCATCCATGGCATCTTTATTATACGAAGGGAGCTTTAGTTCGTCAGGAGATATGAGCACAACCTCAATCCCCTTATATCGCAAAAGCGCCAAGATGAGCGAGTGCACTGTTCTACCGAATTTAAGGTCACCACAAAATCCCACCTTTAAATCTGTTAAACGCCCTTTGTTACGAAGTATCGTGAGTAGATCGGTTAGTGTCTGAGATGGATGTAAATGACCACCATCACCTGCGTTGATAACCGGTACGTCGCATGAGTTAGCAGCTACAAGTGCTGCTCCTTCCTTAGGATGCCTCATAGCGATTATATCGGCAAAGCATTCCATAACTCTCGTCGTATCGCTTACCGTCTCCCCTTTAGAAGCTGACGATGAGTTAGCATCAGAGAACCCAACCACATTGCCTCCAAGTCCATACATTGCAGATTCGAAGCTGAGCCTCGTACGTGTACTTGGTTCATAGAACAATGTCGCCAGGGTCTTATGAGCGCACTTATCCTGGTATTTTTCAGGTGATTCAATTATATCGCTTGCTAGCGCTAACAGTCGGTCTAGCTCATCTAGGTCGAGATCAGTAATGTTAATTAAATCTCTCTTAGCCATTCAATTATTACCTTTCCTTCTTCACTTGTTACGTAATTTTCAGCAACAGCAGTATCTATGAGTTCACTTATTGTGCATAGACTTAGTTTCTCGACATTTGCATCTTGGAAATTCTTATCAGCCTTCGCAGTTTCATATGTAAAGATACTAATAACCGCGAGCACTTCTGCTCCAGCCTCACGAAGCGCTTCAACTACCTCGATTGATGATCCACCCGTAGAGATAAGATCTTCTACAACTACTACCTTATCTCCTTTTTCAAGCTTTCCCTCAATTCTATTGTTTCTGCCATGTGATTTGGAGCTTCCTCTTACATACCCCATAGGCTTCCCCAGTATGTGGGCTGAAATGGCTGCATGAGCAATTCCAGCTGTGCTCGTACCCATTACTACATCACACTCAGGAAATTTCTCATCGATTACTCTAGCCATCTCGTGCTCGATAACATCTCTCACCTTAGGTGCAGTGAGTGTAAGTCTATTATCACAGTAAATAGGGCTCTTGATACCGCTTGCCCATGTAAAAGGATCATTTGGGCTTAGGAATACCGCTTTTATGCCGAGTAACCCCTCTGCAATCTGCTTTGATTTGCTCGCTGAATTAGTCATTGTTAATCTCCTCCATACAAGTTTTATATGCTTTAACAGGATCATCTGCTTTCGTTATGCTCCTGCCAATTACAAGATAATTTGATCCCATTTCCTTTGCTCGCCCAGGGGTTGCAACCCTACTCTGATCACCCTTCGCGTCTCCAAGGAGTCTGATTCCGGGTGTTACTGTAAGAAATTCCTTCGAAGTCCCATCATGTATTTCTTCCGACTCCCAAGCCGAGCAAACTACTCCGTCTAGCCCTGCCGCTTGTGCATTCCTTGCATATGCTAGTACTGTATCCTTGAGGTCACCTTCAATCCTGAGTTCTCTATTCATAGTCTCCTGATCTGTAGATGTAAGCTGAGTAACCGCTATAATCTCAGGCCTAATGCCCCCAGCTGAGCCTTCTTCGAGACCTTCTACAGCTGCCTTCATCATCTTGATTCCACCAGCTGCGTGGACGTTAACCATGTCAGCCCCTACAGAGGCGAGGACTTTCATCGCACTCTTAACTGTATTTGGTATATCGTGCAGTTTAAGATCCAAGAAAACCTTGTGCCCTCTACCTTTAATCTCTTTCACGATTGAAGGACCTTCGCCATAGAAGAGTTCCATACCAACCTTTACATATAGTTTCTCATTTTCAAATTTATCGAGAAATGAAAGTGCTTTCTCTCCACTTGGAAAATCTAATGCTATTATTATCTCTGGCTTCATCTATATTACTCCTCTAATTTCATCCAAATTCTTGATTCCTAGCTCTTCCATCCTAGGCTGTAGCTCACTGATTATGCGTGGCATTGTCCATGGATCGATAAGGTTTGCAGAACCGATCTCTATCGCTGTTGCTCCAGCCATTATCATCTCTAGCACGTCATCAACACTCTGAATACCACCAATGCCAATTATTGGGAGCTTTACTGCATGAAACACTTCATTTACCATGCGCTGGGCAATCGGTCTGATAGCTGGTCCAGATAGACCTGCATATTTCATCGCCGTCACAGTTGTTCTCGTTCTGAGATTGATTCTCATAGCTTTGAAGTTGTTGATCAAACTGATTCCATCTGCACCTCCTGCTTCAGAAGCCTTTGCAATCTCAGCAATATCGGTTACATTTGGAGTAAGCTTCATAAATATCGGCAGTTTCGTAACATCTCTGACGGCTCTAGTTATTCTCTCAGCCATACTTGGATCAGCGCCAAATGCCGATCCGCCATGCTCCACATTAGGGCAGCTAATATTCACCTCAAGTATATCGGCATATCCCGACGCATCTAGCTTTGATGCTACCTCAGCAAACTCAGAAATGCTAAATCCACTTATGTTGATAATTAGAGGTCCCTGATAAATATCTTTTAGCGCAGGTAAATCCTCATCGATTACACGATCTATTCCAGGGTTCTGTAACCCTATAGAGTTAAGCATGCCACTCGTACATTCAGCGATTCTAGGAAGATTATTTCCATACCTCAGTTCAGCAGTTGCACTCTTCGTCACAACAGCGCCTAAGACATTTAAATCGAATAACTCTCTATATTCCTGCCCGTAGCCAAATGTCCCACTTGCTGGCATAACCGGATTCTTGAGTTCAATTCCCGCCAGATTAACCTTAGTTAAAGGCTTTCCCATCTTAGCACCTCCTTATCAAAAACCGGTCCTTCCTTACAGACTCTCTGACTTCCATCTACCGTTCTTATGGAGCATCCCATGCATGCTCCAAATCCGCATCCCATGCGAGCTTCGAGGCTGAACTGCCCGCGCTCCACCTTATGATCTAGAGCACGAAGCATCGGCAGAGGACCGCAAGCACATGCATATTCACACTTGTCAAAAGCATCCGTCACAAATCCCTTCTGTCCATATGAGCCATCAGCAGTCATAACCGTTATATCATCTGAAAAATGTTCGAAGTCTTCGAGCATAAACATCTCATCTGCAGAATTATAGCCTAGCACCACCTTACAGGATTTTCCCGCCATAACCATCGCTTTGAGTAATCCAAGCATCGGCGGAATTCCGATACCACCACCGATTAAATATGCACCATCTGGGATTTTATCGAGATCGTAACCATTTCCTAGACCTGTAATTCCTTTTACATAGTCTCCAGGCTCCATCCTGCTCATGATATCTGTCCCTTCACCAACGACTTTGTAGATTAGAGTGTATCTGCTGCTATCGTAGCTGCTAACCGAAATTGGTCTCCTCAGAAATTTGTCTGGAACTTCAACCATCGCAAACTGACCTGGTCTTGTAAATTCAGACTTCGGTGTCTCGAGAGTCATCCGGTAAATGCCTTCAGCGAGTTTTTTATTCTCAAGTATTTCGCTTCGTAGGTCCCTCATATTATTTCTCCAAATTCTCGTAAACTATCTTACCATTCATAACTGTGAGCTCCACTAGTCCGTTAAGCATGTTCCCATCAAAAGGAGTGCACTTTCCTAATGAGAGGAATTTTGATGCATCTAGCTTGTAATCTTTATCTAAATTAACTACAGTAAATCCATTTTGCTCAAGACCAAATCTCTCCCTTGGTGTTACTGACATCAGTTTTACTAAGTGCTCAAGCGATATGATACCGGTCTTAACCAGGTACGTGTAAAGAGCCGAAAAAGCACACTCAAGTCCAGTGATTCCGTTTGGACTCTTCAGAAAGCCCCTACTCTTCTCCTCAGCACTATGAGGTGCGTGGTCTGTTGCTATCATATCTACAGTGCCATCTAGAATTCCCTCTATAAGAGCATTCTTATCAGCTATATCCTTAATCGGAGGATTCATCTTGAACCTGCCACCAAGCTCTGGCCATCTGTTAATAAATGCATTTAAATAATCCGTATCGAACACGAGGTAATGAGGTGCTGTTTCGCATGTGACGTCTACACCGCTCTTCTTGGCATCTCTAATCACTTCAACGCTCTCTTTGCAGGAGATGTGGCATACATGATATCCAGCACCAGTCTCATCTGCGAGTTTTAGATCTCTCTCTATCTGTTTCCATTCACTCTCTCTGACCTTGCCTTCCCTTAGCAGTGATTCATCTTCGCAATGAGCTACGATGAGTTTGCCAAGTTCCTTAGCCTGATACATTGCGTCGCGCATCAGCCCGTCTGCCTGCACACCTCGTCCGTCATCAGAAAATGCACACACATGTGGCGCAAGAGCCTTCATATCTGAGAGCTCTCCTCTACCATTCTGTGACATAGTGATAGTTCCATATGGAATCACCTCTATATCGGCATCCTTTTTGATCAAATCAAGCTGCACATTAAGTGCATCAAGTGTAGATGGTGCTGGCTTCAAATTAGGCATTGTACACACTGTAGTGTATCCACCGTGTGCTGCAGCTTTACTCCCTGCGCTGATGGTCTCTTTGTAAGACTGGCCTGGTTCGCGAAAATGAACATGCACATCACAGAATGACGGCAAAATAAAAGAGTTATCAGCATTGATAACTCTTTCAAAATCAAAATCACTACCGGTTTCGGATTCTAGACCGGCCTTCTCACGAGCATCAACTACAAACAATTCGTTAGGTAAAAACTCTCCAGATTTGTAAATCTTTCCGCCTTTGATTGCAGTAGTCATAGTCCCTCCAATTATATTAAACTCCCTAATAACTCTCGTTAATTACTATATGAAAGTATAACATTTTTGAAACGCACTATGTGAGAGGAATGTTAAAATCCGCCGCAAAATTTTGTTATTAATATTGATAATTTTCTTATAGAAGAATTACTCTTCTTCAGATGGCTCAAAGTCCTTAATCTCCGGTGGAAGCTCAAGTCCATTTTTCTCATAATAATCTACAAGTGCAGCCTTGATAGCCTCTTCAGCTAGTACTGAACAGTGTATCTTCCTTGATGGTAGACCATCAAGCGCTTCAACCACTGCCTTGTTAGATAGTTCGAGAGCTTCTTTGATGCTCTTGCCCTTGATAAGCTCAGTAGCCATTGAGCTAGATGCGATCGCTGACCCGCATCCAAAGGTCTTAAACTTTACGTCTGTGATGATATCATTATCAATCTTTAGGTAAATTCTCATGATATCGCCACATGTTGGGTTTCCTACTTCACCAACTCCATCGGCATTTTCAATCTCGCCTACATTTCTTGGATGCTCAAAATGATCCATTACTTTTTCACTATATAACATGTTCTCTCTCCCCCTTCTCTAGTTCATCCCAGAATGGTGATATTTTTCTATAGTGTTCAACAACTTGATGAACCTTTTCTATGATGTAGTCTACCTGCTCCTCTGTATTTTCCTCATTGAGACTAAATCTAAGAGACCCGTGTGCTGCCTCAATAGGAACACCCATACCTATTAGAACGTGGCTTGGGTCGAGGGATTCGCTTGTGCAAGCTGATCCAGATGAGCATTCGATGCCATACATATCAAGAGCCAATAGCAGCGACTCGCCCTCAACTCCTTCGAACGAGTAATTAACGTTACCAGGGAGTCTCTTTACAGGGTCTCCATTGAGCTGCGAATAAGGAATATCCGACAACCCTTTGATAAGTCTATCTCTAAGGGCAATTGTCTTTGCATTATTCTCTTCCATGTGCTCAATTCCATCTTCAAGGGCAGCAGCAAGAGCAGCAATGCCTGGAACGTTAATCGTACCAGCCCTCTTGCCTCTCTCCTGAGCTCCACCTTCAATTACGTTTATTAATCTGATACCATTTCTAGCATATAGAACTCCAACGCCCTTAGGTCCGTGGAATTTATGAGCTGATAATGATAGCATATCTATGTTCATTGCCTGAACGTCTATAGGTAGGTGTGCTGCAGCCTGAACGGCATCTGTGTGGAAGAGCACGCCCTTTTCGTGACACAGCTTTCCAATCTCAGCAATTGGTTGAACAGCTCCCATCTCGTTGTTAGCAAACATAATCGATACGAGTGCCGTATCCTCTCTGATTGCGTCCTCAACATCCTTAACGTCTACACTTCCATTTGGCTGTGGTTTTAGCAGTGTAACCTCGAAGCCCTCTTTTTCTAGCTTGCGAAGTGTATGAAGAATTGCATGATGCTCTATATTAAGAGAAATCAGATGCTTCTTACCCTTCTTAACTAGCCCTCTAGCTGCAGAAATTAAAGCCTGGTTATCTGCTTCACTTCCACCTGAAGTAAAATAAATCTCATTAGGCTTTGCAGCATTAAGCGCCTTAGCTACTTTCTCTCTGGACTCATCCAGCTTCTCTTTAGCAATCTGTCCATCCGTATGAAGACTGTTAGGGTTGCCGTTATAATTCTTAAGGCAATCTAGCAGCGTATTGAGTGCGACATCGCTCAAATAAGTTGTTGCCGCATTATCTGCATATACTCTCATGTATACCTCCCTACCAATAATTTAGTCATCTTAGTGCAGTTGTATTATATCCCTTTAATCCCTACCTGGTCAATAGGAATTACTCTTGGATATAACTTAAAACAATTATCTTGATGTGTCTTGATCTTGTATGAGCTTATCGACATTACCAGTCATGAGATCTTGTAGCGTTATGTTATCAAGATACTCATCGATAACCTTGTCAAGGCCAATCCACAGTGGAAGTGTCACGCATGAATGCGCTCTACCGCAGCTGACCTCACCAGACTTTATACAATCTACTGGGGCAAGACTGCCTTCCGTAATACGAAGGATTTCACCGATGTTATAATCTTCAGGTGATTTAATCAATCTATAGCCACCGTTCTTACCTCGAAGGCTCCTCAGCATACCACCTTTGTTAAGCATCGATACGACATTCTCGAGATACTTCATCGATAGCTTCTGCCGATCTGATATATCCGCGAGAGATACGTAACCTCCATCGTCGTGGTTAGCAAGATCAATCATGACCATCAGAGCGTAACGACCTTTTGTTGAAACAATCATGGCTCTTCCTTTCTTTGATATCTTGCGTGTTCATTTCTTACAACTGAAGAATAACACATTGCGCACAACCAATCAAGCATTTTCCTATTATTCATATAGGAATTTGGTGTATTAAAAAATGAGCAAAATTTTATGCTAGTCTTTTCTTGAACTTTCACCAACTTAACTCGCATTTTTGCTCATTATATTTTACCGTTTATCGTTATGTTTCGACATCCGTTTATAACTGGTACATACGATACATATTTGCATATATACCGTCCTTCGCCATGAGTTCATCGTGTGTTCCCTCTTCTGCAATTCCATCTTGATTTAACACGATGATTCGGTCTGCACTCTTAATTGTGGTTAATCTGTGCGCAATTGTGATAGTTGTTCTTCCTTTCGACAAATCTGCTAGCGACCGCTGCACCAGCTTCTCACTTTCATTGTCCAGAGCTGATGTAGCTTCATCGAGAATGAGGATTGGTGGGTTCTTGAGAAATACCCTTGCAATGCTAATACGCTGCTTCTGACCACCTGACAGCTTCATACCTCGCTCACCGACACTCGTATTATATCCGTCAGACATCTCTCTTATGAATTCGTCAGCTCCCGCGAGCTTTGCAGCCTGTTCAATCTCTTCCATTGTCGCTCCTGGTTTTCCATAAGCGATATTACCTGCAATAGTATCGGAGAATAGATATACATCCTGCTGAACCATTCCTATGTGCGATCTAAGCGACTTGCATGTCAGCTGTCTAATGTCGTAACCATCTACTTTGATGCTTCCCTCCGAAACCTCATAAAACCTTGGAATAAGGTTGCAAAATGTCGTCTTTCCTGCTCCTGATGGCCCTACCAAAGCGAGGTTTTCTCCAGGTTTAATGCTTAGGTTGATCTTATTGAGTATTTCCTCGCTGTCACTATATCTAAATGTAACATCGTTGAATTCAATTGCACCCTTGATGTCCTTTAAATCGATAGCATCAGGTGCATCATCGATCTCTATAGGCTCATCCATAACCTCGATGAATCTCTCAATCCCTGTCATTCCACGCTGAAACTGCTCAGTGAACTCTACAATTCTTCGAACTGCTTCTAGCAGCACTCCTATATACATCATAAAGGCTACGAAGTCACCTGTGGTAATCCTTCCGTTCTTAAGTTCAAATGATCCAACAAGGATTACAACTATATACATTAAGCCATCGAATGTGCGTGTAACACTGCGGAACCCTGCCATCGCCTTATACCCTATGGCCTTTACCCCCAGGAATCTCGAATTATCTACATCGAATCTAGCCTGCTCAAATTCTTCATTTGCAAATGATTTTGAAACCTTTATCCCGAGAAGGCTATCCTCCACATGTGAATTGATTTCTCCGAGACCACTTCGCTGCATCTTGAAAGCACGTCTCATCTTCTTCCTAAAAGTATATGTTGCAGCAATCATGATAGGAATAATTGCGAACATAAGCACAGTTAGCAGAGCATCTATTCTCACCAAGAGTACAAAACCCAGAATGATCTTTATCGATGCTATCCAGTATTCTTCTGGACAGTGGTGCGCAAACTCTGTTATATCAAATAAATCACTCGTAATTCTAGATATCAGCTGACCTGTTTTATTTTCACTATAATATGAATAAGATAGGTTCTGACACTTCTCATATAGATCACGCCTCATGTCAGTTTCTATCTTTGCACCCATCACGTGCCCGGTATTTTGCATATAGTAATTTGCCACCACGTCAACCGCCCTCAGGCATAGATAGATTCCTACAATCTTGACTATCAAATCAGTTGTAAATTCCGCAAAATCAGCAGCAACAACATTGCTTATATATCTGATTAACAGAGGCAGAACTATATCGCTTACCGTAGTAAACGAAGCACAGATTAGATCAAAGATTAGTATCCCTTTATACGGCTTAAAATATGGTGCAAACCTGCGAATGAGGTAGCTAGATGACATAACTTTATCCTTAGACTCTCCCATTTTTAAATTCCTTTCTTAAATAATCTCTATAAATCCCAACGCAAAAACGCAGACAGAAACTACCTGCGCATCTCTTTTATATAAATGTAAATTTATTATATCATATTTTCCCCGCATTTCTTGCAGTTGATTGTGCGCAATCGGCGGTTGAATTCATATGCTCTTTAATAGTATTATAATCGTTAATACAATGTCATATGATAATTTTTATTGTATTTAATTACTATCATTTGCAGGAGGTCCACTTTGAACCTATACAATAATCTATCACCACGCAAACAATATCTCGTCCATTATCTTGGCTGGATGCTCGCTGGAAACGTAATATTTGCGTTAGGAGTAAATGTTATCATCACTCCGATGAATCTTTACAATGGTGGATTCACAGGGATGGCGCAGCTTCTTAGACTTCTTTTTGTAAATGTTTTTCATATGCCCGAGATACCAGGTGTTGATATAGTTGGTATTCTCTACTTCTTGCTTAACCTGCCACTTCTTATAATCTCATACAAGGTGGTTAATAAAGAGTTTTGCATAACATCAGTTATATCAATTACTCTATGTTCTGTCGCACTCGGTGTGATACCAGTTCCTAAAACCCCGGTATTTAATGACTATCTAACTGCTTGTTTAATAGGCGGAGTCGTTGCCGGTACAGGCGCCGGAATGGTGCTCAGGGCAGGTAGCTCGCAGGGCGGTCAGGATATCATCGGAGTTATTGTATCGGTACTAAATCCAAATTACAGTGTTGGCAAGATAAGCATCATGATCAACATTGGAATTTATATAATCTGCCTATTCCTATTCAACATAGAAATTGTTGCTTATTCCTTGATATACACGACTATCCTCGCTATGTCACTAGACAGAGTTCACATTCAGAACATCAATATGCAGGTCATGATATTCACTAAGAAACCTGGTGTTGAAGACGTTATAATGAGCGAACTAAGAAGAGGAGTTACAAACTGGAATGGAACCGGCGCATATACAAAGGAAGACTCTAATGTAATAGTTACTATTATTGCTAAATACGAGATAACAAAACTGCTCATGATTGTTAAAGAGGCCGATCCAGATGCGTTCGTCATTGTAAATGAAGGCGCCCAGATATACGGAAATTTCGAGAAGCGCCTGACTAAATAGCATTTATGCACTGCTACTAAGCAAGTTTTAAATAGTCACGGTAATACAAAAAACCTAAAATCGGAGTGTGAATAGTTCACACTCCGATTATTAATTCAAGAGTCCGGGCATTTTTCACTTTACCAAGTACTCCTTACCAAAAATATCAACAACAATATATGCCACATTACCGCGGGAAATAAATTTTATATCATCATAATTGTCGGTTACGCTTATCTCAGCGGAGAACTCCCCGTTATAATCAGGATCTATCATAATATAGTCTATAAGTGATTCGGGTGAACTCTTGCAAGCATTTTGTAGTAACTCCCTGTCCTTGTGCTGGACATATCCTATCTCTAGCTCAGGTCTGAAGGCCATGAGCCTAGCATGACAAAGCTTCTTACCATTTTCCAGCTCATCAGCTCTCTCTATTTTGATTATCGCATCTGCTCTGTAAGGGCGCTCTACTCCATTTCCATAAAAAAGATAGTTTGACTCACATGCATCGAGCCTTTTTTTAGCAGTTCCAAGCGCTAGAGTTTCTACATCGCATCCAACCCAACATCTATCCATGTCATTGGCAGCTTTTAGAAATGAACCAGAACCACAGAAAAAATCTCCAACCAAATCGCCTTTTTCTGTACATGAACTAATTATTCGTTTCATCAGCTCTAAAGGCTTTTGAGTTGCGTAACCATTTCTTTCGCTGGAGGTCCTGCCCACCATGTCAATACTCCAAACATCTTTCATATTAACGAGTGTATACCACCCATATTCGTCTTGATATTCCTTAACCCCCTTGAATCGATAAGGCTTGAAATCTCGATTATATGACTTCTCCTTAGGCACATCTAATGAATATTTTTTCGACTTACTATACATGAGAATCGTATCGTGTTTTCTTGAAAAATGTGTCTTTGCACTGCCACCAGATTTATATTTCCATATAATTTCATTCCGCATGTTCTCGTAACCGAAAATTTCATCCATCGCTAGCTTAACGTAATGTGCCGAATGCCAGTCAAGATGCACCCAGATTAAGCCGTCATCAGCAAGAAGTCTCTTCATGATTACAAGTCTAGTGGTCATGTTTTCAACATATTGTTCTATGCTTCTGTCGAATGTGTCATCATATGCAAGGTGTTTAACTTTATGTATCTTTCCATCACTGTCACATATTTCTACAGTTGCATCGTATTTCGACTTTGTAAAGAACGGTGGGTCAATATATATGCACTTAAATTTACCCTCATATCCATTTTCTAGAAGCCATGACATAAATTCTAGGTTATCGCCAAGCGCTAGAATATTATTGTCTAAATCAGAGTTAGCTTCATTAGCACGAAAACTGTCATACATATGTTTTTCCAAGACACTGAATGGCTTAGATACCGTAACTTCTCCATGCTCTAATCCTTTAATTATGCTCTCTGCAATTCCTAAAACTTTGCTCATCTTAACCTTCCTCTTTAGCGACCATGTCATCCACTGCTGATTGGATATGTCTGTTAATTATAAAATATTGATATTAATATGTCTATTTGAAGAGTTCAAAATAAACGATGCTCCGTGTTAAGAGAATAGCGCCTGCATTCTCATACCACGGAGCATTTAATAAATAGCAACTTATTAAAGAGTTTTAGAACTCAGCATATGTAAATGCCGGACTGCTGAGCATGCTCCCAAACAGCGAGAACACATACAGCACAGCCATGAATATAAACATATAAAGAGTATACTTTAAAGATATCTTATTCTTAATTTTACTTATGAGCGAATTCTGCGACTTTTTCATTAATCCTTACCCAACCTTCATTCCATGGATGAACTGCATCCGAAACAATGTATTTGTTATAGCTATATTCTGTCATATTAGTGTAATCTGCACCGTATTCATTAGCGAGCTTTTGAATCTTTTGACCAACAACTACACGCTTATCAGCAGTCATACCTGTATAGTCATACCATCTACCATTTACAGGAAGTAGAATAAGTTTGACCTTAATATCATTAGCCTTAGCGATCTCGAGAAATGCTTTAAGATCGTTGTACTCTGGTGAAGTATTGTAGTTTTGATTCAAACGAACATCCTTCATCTTAGGATATACCTGTCTAAACTTATTTCTCCACACACGATTGCTCATATAGAACGGATTATCAGCCTTGTATTCACTATCTCTATATGCCTCTTTCAAGAAACCATTCCAATTGAAATTATCTGGCGTGTACCTCTCGAATTTCTGCGGCGTTTTTTTGTTCTTCATCATAAATCTCATTGCTGCTCCAACAGTGATTTTATCTTTGTCGAAAGCATGGCGTCTCTCAAATCCATATAGGAGATTTGATTCGTCATTAAGATTTACTTTATCAATCATGCGCGCCTTCATCTGTAGGCTCTTATTCTTAGATAGCAGATGCTCTGTTCTTCTTGCAACGTATTTCTTTGTCTTGAGCGGAACATTCTTGTTCTCCATGAATGCAAAATATTCCGTCTCCGAAAACCTCAGAGCATAGTCATTTTTCTTAACACCTGAGTGTTTAAACCAGGTTGGTGAAACAAGCAATATAACTTTTTTACTCTTTAGATGTGGTTGAAGTGACCCAAGTGCAACAGTGTGGAACAGCGTCTGGTTGAACGGTCCTCCGACTGTAACGAGTTTAACATCTGTATCCTTGAAGAAGTTCGTTGGATGGTACTGCGTCTTACGTCCATGTCTGAACTCAGATGAGCCGAGCATGAGCACCGAATCTTTTTCAAGATTTCGCGACAATGCATTGTACGACAGATCTTTATATGTGTTATACCAAGTTCCAAACTGCCCTGTGTTGTCTTTAAGATCATTATTAGCACATATGAAATGCACAACCACTGTGAACATCGCCAGCAGCACGAGAGCCGCTACAAACGAATTTATCTTCTTCATCTTATCTTCGTTCCTGTCTTATTCCCCTAGAATTCTTGCTGAAACTGTTTCTATAATCTTGTTTGGTGTATCCATCTGCTCTCTTGTAAATTCAGATGGCGATAAAACAACTCCATATTCATCCTGAATATCTAACAAGAGGCTAACGTAATCGAGCGAATCAATTAAATCTTCCTCCAGTAAATTGATATCTGGATTTTCCTTTACAATTTCATCTCCGCAAATATTCTCAATGATGTCTAGTAGCTTATCTCTCATGATAATTTCCTCCTAATTTTAGCTATGTTTTAAATACTTTTTTATTTTAATTATTATTGCGTTTTCAGTGTTTCTATTTTTTCTGATTCTTTAATTATGCGATCAAAATTTATTTACACATACCTAGCCTTGATTCGAAAGTAAGATCCCTAGTCTTCCGGAGAAGATGAAGAATCCGAACATAACGAGGTGAAGCGTAATGAACCAAGATACTCCTATAAACCACTTATCTTTTTTATGCGCCTTATAGAATTTCGATTTCTTTTGGAATATCTCGCATGCAGATAATAACACTCCGTGATATAGACCGTAAACGATGTAGTTTAGCTCAAGCCCATGCCATACACCCATGACAAACATGTTAATCATGAATGCGATTGTGGCAATCACAAGCTTGTTCTTAATCTTGCGAGTTCTGACTAGTGCCATTGTGATTCTAGAGAAAAGAAAATCTCTAAACCAGAACGACAGTGTCATATGCCAGCGATTCCAAAATTCCTTGATATCTTTACTCACAAACGGAGCGTTGAAGTTCTCAGGCGTTCTAACTCCGAATATGTAGCTGGCTCCTATAGCCATATTGCTGTATCCGGCAAAATCAAAGAACAGGTATACTCCGTATATATAGAAGTAAATCGCTATCGAGTACCATGTTCCTCCAGTTCCAAAGTAGTTCATAACCGTGTAGAAACATGCTGCAATTACCATCTTGTAAACCATGCCCTTGAGTATCTTGTATATGCCTTCTCCTAAAAGCTCTAGATACTCATCTCTAGGAATGATTTTATCTATATCCTCATCAAATCTTCTGCTTCTATCAATAGGACCAGATGTGATAGCGGGGAAAAACAGCAGTAGGTATATGAAGTTTGAGGTCTTAAAGTCTTTTATAACTCCATCATATATCTCGATTACCATCTGAGTAGACTTGAACGTCATGTATGACAAGCCTAAGAATGCAAAGATATGGTACTTATTACCAGTCAGGCCCAGGATTTTATAAATTGTGAGCGGAGCTAAACTCGCTAACAAAAATATCCTATACTGCCATGTTACTCTACCCTTCTTAGTTCTTAGCTCAAGATATATGCGTACAACAGCATATTCTATAACCGTGTACAGCCCTAGATTGAAGAGAGCATTTAGATTGCTACCCATCGACAGCCATACGAACACAAATGTTACGAACATACCGTACCACTTGAGTGACTTCTCCCTGCAACCTAGATATATTGCAGGAATCGACAGACCCGCTAACCATATAAAGAAGCTATTGTCTGTAAAAAGCTGCATCTATACCAACTCCTCCAATTTCTTTCTATCTGCCTTACCGTTATTAGTAAGTGGCATCTTGTCTATAAACTTTACACGCTTTGGGACCATGTAGCTAGGCAAAAATGATTTTAACGTTTCGCGCACATATTTTCTGCCACTATAGTCATCAGCGATGATATCTCCTTCTCTTACAACAAATGCTGTTAAGCTTTCAACCTTTCCCTCATGTCTCTTTGGAATAACCGCCGCAGCTGCAACTCCTTCAATATTCGTAAGGTTAGACTCAATATCTCCAAGCTCTATTCTATACCCATGCAGCTTAACCTGATGGTCGATTCTGCCATCGCAGAATAGCATGCCTGACTCATCGTAGTGCCCTGTATCGCCTGTTCTATAAGCCCTAACCATATCCTTAGGATTTTCACTAAGAGATCCGGCCTCAGCCATGAAGAAGACCTTATCAGTTCTCTCCTTGTCCTTATAGTATCCTGAGCTTACTGAATCTCCGACGATTATCATTTCGCTGTTCTCTGGATCAATTCTAATCTCGGTTCCTGGCTTAGGAAGCCCGATAGGAAGTGCGCCTTCTCTAGCGATAACCTCATCTGTGATATCAACCTCTGTCACGCATACGGTCGATTCTGTCGGTCCATATGTATTGATTACCTTAGCATGTGGAAATCTAGATCTTAGCTGCTTTGCCGTATCTTTAGTAAGAACCTCTCCGCAGAACAGGAACGCCTTGATGCTTCCAAAATTTTCCTCGCTAAAATCAGCTTCTCCAAGGCACATATCAGAAAAGGAAGGAGTAGATACCCAGTATTCGATATCGGACGATGCAATATACTTTAGCATCTCCGGCATATCCTGCTGTAATCCCTTATCTAGCGCAATAATTGTCGATCCAGTTGCGAGTCCAGTGTACAAATCCATTACAGATAGGTCAAAAGAAAAGGGAGCTTGATTTAAAAATCTAGTAGCCTCTGGAATTCCGCCTGAAAGTGTAACTGACCATTTTAAGTAGTTGTTAAGCGCATCAGCTGGGATTTTAACGCCCTTAGGCTTTCCTGTGCTTCCAGATGTAAATATTATGTAATACGTCTCATCACCTGACACAGGCTCGTTATCATCATAAGAGGTGTCACTTTCAAGAATAGTATCGAGTTTTTCTCTACCCACAATCTCGTACTTATCATCTATATCAATCATCTCTTCGTGCTGTACAACTATTACAATCTCATTATCTATAGCTGATGCAATATCGCTCACCCTCTCCCTAGGGTTGCCTATATCTACTGGACAATACGCATGACCCGATCTCACACATGCGAGAAAAGCAACGAGCATATCAGGATGCTTGTGTCCATAGACCATAATAGGTTCGCGATTTCCCTCTAGTCTATTCGATATGTAGCTAGCAAGTGCTGATGACTTTTTCCAAAGTTCGCCATATGTCATCTTGCCATCTCTCGAGCTAAACACCAAGCGATCAGGTGTTTCTATAGCAGTGCTCTTAATCTTTGCTATGATATCCATATCGTACCTCCATTACTCCTTTGTTATTATAAATTTTATATAAATCGCATTAAATGACTGGGAAGAAATTATTAAATAAAAATTAAGATTGGAATTTCTTGGTTTTTATACTTATACAATGCTTGTTCTCATTAAAAAATGAGATGCAATGCAGCACCCCATTTTGGTCAGCAATGTTCGAATGCTCTTACCAGCATCATTCTATTTCTTAACGATTTTAGCGTATAGAAGTTTCGATTCGAGGTCTATTTCTTTGACGTGTTCACCAAGTGACTCTCCAGTTAACTTCTTGTACTCTGTCTCCGAATTAACGCCCTTCTCCTTGAGAATCCCCTTCTCAGCTTTATCTATCTCGGTCTTACTTACTGATACCCGTTTTTTCTCTGCGATGGCATGGAGCACTAGCTTAGCTTTCACATTCGCTTTTGCCATCTCTTCAACCTGTTTATCAAACTGGGGCTGTGTCAAATCCGCTTCTTTTAGATACTCAGTCATGGTCATATCATATTCTTTGATGCGCTTCCTATACTGATTCTTAATGTTATTAATTTCTATTGATAACTGAACCTTTGGGTATTTGATCACCCTTGTATTCTTAACAAGCGCTTGCCACTCTTGCTCCGTGAGCGTCTTCTCCTTTGGCATCCTGAATTCTACATACTTCTCGGAGTTAATGAGATCGTATCCTGTGTATCTGGTAACAGTGAACATAAATAATGCGACATCTATGATGATAAAGATAAGTAATCCGATAAGAAGCTTCTGCTTACGAGTATATCTCTTATGCGGGCTATTACCTTTAGATGACGACATCGTCACTTACCTCCTCATTGATCTCTTTAAACTTATCGCTATTTAATAGAGACTGTCCGCCGAGCTTGTAATCAGCCTCTACAGAGCCATCGATAATTTCGTATTTCTGCGAGTTATCCGGTGTAACTAGACCGTATATGTCTTTTCCCAGAACAGAAGATACTCTTATCTGCTTAGGCGTTCCATCTATAACATACTCAGTCTTGCCATCAGTCATCACTGACTCCCACTCATCAGAATCACTATTCCTGTATTCAATCCTATAGTTGTCTACTCTGCCACTTGCAGGTGTAAACTTCACGCTTGTCTTTCCACCCTTCACGCTTGTTACTACTTTAGATGGTTCAAGTTCATTGGAATTAAGGATATCTTCATCACCTATTTGAAACGGTATAACCTCGGTATAACCAATGTAATCGCCCTTTCCTTTAACTAGCGCATATGCCGTCCCAGTATTAACATTATCAATATATGAAACGGTATAATCCTGGTTTAACGTTAGTGATTTTCCATTATCAGTAAGATTAACATTGATTGTAACAGGACTGCCCGTGTACTTAAGCATGTCATTAGATGCCTCTGCGTTAAGACCCGGATTGCCTGCTTTTGTGGCTTTCTTATCCACATACATAACGTCATAATCCACTTTACCCTTGATACCATTCACTCTTCCAGTGCTTGTAAATTGCCACATCGTATAGTCAGATGATGCAGAGAGATTGCTCGCATAATGAGCAACCCAGACCTCGTTTGAGTTATTCACAAGACTTGTAGTATCCACTCCAGTAGTACTTCCTGCGAGAGATGTTGAAAGATAAATCGAAGCAGGATATCCCTGCGATCGGCAGTAGGACAAAAAAGCATCCGCAACTGCGGTCATTCGCTTCTTTGCGTACTCGCTTCCATTTGCACGCCAAGAAGTATATGCGTTGTCAAATCTGCCATCGGAAAATTCTAGATCCATGACGAGCGGGAGTTCTAGATCATACTTCTTAGCAAGCGCAACGAGCTTCTTAGCTTCAGCAACAGCTTCATCTTCGTTCGTGGCCTGAGAATACCAGTATACTCCTCGTGCGATGCCTGCTGCCTTTGCTCCTTCCATATTCACATCGAATTTAGAATCCGTCTTCAAATCAAAATTTGACGATGTGGTGGCTCCAGCTCTAATAAATGCATAGTTTACTCCATCATCCTTTACAGCATTCCAGTCGATACTGCCTTGCCATTCGGATACATCGATGCCGAGAAATTCATAATACCCCTCTCTATCCGGCGGTGTGCTTGGTAGGGAAGTGCCTGCAAATACCGAACTAGAAGCAAAAAACACCAACAGAAATAAAGCCACTATCAAGGAAGCTATACGGGCCGAGATAGCAGGCGTATAATTTTTATCTATCAACTTGTCTTCTTTGGTGCTTAAATTCATTAAAGTCTCTCTTTATATGTCTCTTTTATGCATCGCTTGAAATAACAGCCTTGGAATAATGAATATCCTAAAAAATAAATGCGGGTGATGAACACCCACATCAACTTTTAATTTATTATAGCATAATCTTTATTTGTACTGTGTGAAAAGTCTATGCAAATACTGTAATATTTATTTTAAAATAAGAATTTTGATTCGAAACTGCACTAATATACTTTTAGATATATACTCAATCAGAACTGTAGTTCACCATTATTTAAGGTATCCACCTCGCTTTATTTTCTCTATAAAATCGTTTACTATGCCGGCAGTAAGTCCCCATATATTTCTACCCTCATGATGGTAGAAATATATGGTTCTATAGCTAGAATCCCAGGCGTAGGCTTTCCCTCCCTCGATTCTATCATAGGGAAAGCCTTCGACTGGTACGCTCCTCATCGCTACGTCATAGCGTTCTGGCTGATTCTCTAAAAAGAACGCAAGCGGCACCGTGAAGACTTCAGCTACTTCATCAGATGAGAAAGTATATTCATAGTCCCTAAGAAGCCCAACAACAGGCTGCAAGGTGCCGCCCGAATATATGTTCACTACATCGAGCTCGTCCAGAACTTCGATGCTAGATGGGGCGATGAGGAGCTCCTCGCTCGCCTCTCTGATTGCAGCATGCGCAGGAGGCTCGCCCTCCATGGTGCTGCCGCCAGGAAAACATATCTCACCTGGCTGCCGCCTCAGATTCCTGGCACGCACCTCAAACAATACAGATAGCCCGTGCGGAGTCTCTATTATAGGTATCAGTACACCGAAACTCTTAGCGGTAGACTCCGCCCCAGGATCATCAATTAATGATTTTTTTAATCTCTCTATTTCATTCATACCCAGATTATATTTATCTTTCTTTTATTTCAGCTAGTCACATGCTTTGAACTATCGTTCCTGTATATGCTATTTAAGCAATTATATATTCATCCATTTAGGATAACAACTCAATCTGATTTTTTCACTACTTATAAAAGAGGCGAAGCAGCGCTGCTGCTTCGCCTCATATTTTCTAAAATCTACACTGCGATTAGTTCTCTTCTATAAATCTTAGAAGCTCCTCTGCACCTTTAACGATGCTCTCTCTATCCTCTGGATCTCTACCGAGGTGAGTGTATACCTCTCCGATAAATACGCCGTTATCCTTCAGGCACTCATACACCTTGTCGATAATTGGGTCGCAGATATCTTGCTGCTGCATCGGGCCGAATGGGTTAGCAAAGTAAGTGGTGGATAGTCCAACTTCCTGAGTGGTACCCTTCGCCATTCTCTTACCCTCAACAAATACAGTCTTTGCATCATCGAGGTTTTCGAACTCATGCAGTCCGAGATCCTCATCATAGTTATTTGCATAAGCAAATAAATCTACGTGATGATTTTCTGTAACTACTGAATAAGGAGCTGCTGGCGTAATAACTCTCGCATTAGATAAATCTGGGTTAAAGAATATAGATCTATTCATATCACGATAAGGTGTACCTGGATCGAGGTCATCAAGTCTTACAAACGCACCTATTTCAGTACCCTTTGCGTATACTGTACCATCTTCAACATGGAATGTTCCCATGTCGTCAAACACGATTTCTATATTCTTAATCTTCTCATTACCAAGCGACTTTAGAGCTTCAATAGTCTCAGACTTTCCAGCTCCTGAATCTCCCATGAGGCAGATACCCTTGCTCTTTCCGTTCTTGAGAGTAATATTTACAAACGCACCGTGAATTGGCAGCCACCCCTTCTGCATCATCGCAACGTTATGGAGCGTTAGAACGGTCTTCTTCATATATCCGAAGTAAGAGATCTTCTCGTTATATGTAACCGATCCTACCCAGATATTCTCCTCTTCATCGTGGTAGAATGTGCATGCATTCTTGCCATCATCGTTGCCGAAAATCAGCACACAGTCAGGTTTCTTCGAAGCCTCCTTCTTGGATGCAAGCTCAAATAGGTTAGCTAGCGATACTCCATTTGACATAAAATCTCTGTGGAAGTAAACGAAAACTGTGAGATCTCCAACCTTGGCTGGGAAGCAGAAGAATTCATCACTATTGCCCTTAAATGTATCTAGTGGATTCTCATATACCTGCTGGAATGCCCACTCACGTTTGTTCGACTTAGGATGCAGAATCATCGGTGTACGGAGCATGATTGAGTCTATGAACTTAACCTTTCTCAAGGACTCATATCGTGCACCTAGTTTAAACGATTCATTTTTATATAGGGACAGAGCTGCATTAGTTCCTGCAGGCTGCTGACGATATATCTTGTTTGCACGACCCATTAGAGTTTCTTCGATGCGTCTATATGTAGCCATTATAAGCTGGTTATGAGAAGAATCAGCATGTACAAATGTTGTTGAGCTCGATTCTCTTCTTCTATCTGTTGTAACTGAATACCTCTCGTGAGCCTTCCAGAAGTCATACATGCCTTCGACGAACGAAAGTGCTGACGTTCTATCTTCAATGTACGGTGATTCAATCTCCTCTGCAGAAAAAACTAATGTCTGACGTGCAAATGTAGATAGCGCCTCGATAGCCGTCTGTAGCGACTTACCCTGCGTTGCCCAATTATAAAGCTTTGAGTCAGTCTCTTCGAGATGAGCTATATAACTCTGCATAAACACTTTGAATTCTTTAGACTTAATAACCTCTAGACTAGTCTCTGGGTATACTAAATCGAAGTTCAAAATGACTTCATTATCGTTTAGATAAATTCTATCTTTCATTACTACACCTTTTTCTAAAAAATTTTTATCATTACAATGGTTTAACTACATCTAACTGTAGCATTTTTTGTAAATTCTTTCAATACGTATGTATTATTTTTATTGATTTCTAACAAATTTTAATCGATTTTTCTCGACGAAAGTATGTCTTTTATGTCAGCTATACTAAATTTGTATGCGGTATTGCAGAAAAAACACTTAACCTCAATATCCTCATCATCATTCACGATATCCTGTAAATCCTTATCGCTAATTGCGGCTAGCGCTCTCTTTACCTTCTCCTTGGAGCAGTCACAGTAGAACTTGACATCGTGCCTCTCCGTAAACTCAATATCGACGCCTTCAAATATATGTAAAAGCATCTCTTCAGGTGTCATCCCCTGCTCCATCATAGTTGTTACAGGTTCCAGGTTAGCTAACTTCTTCTCCAGGAGTTCAATCACATCCTCAGGAGCATCTGGTAAGAGCTGTACTATGAAGCCTCCAGCATGCTTTACGCTGCTATCTGTATCTACCATAACCCCTAGACCAACTGCTGATGGTAGCTGTTCCGACACCGTAAAGTAGTATGCTAGATCTTCAGCAACCTCTCCAGTTTGAATCTCAACCTGACCGCTATACGGCTCCTTTAATCCGAGATCGTAGCTAACCGTTAAAAGGCCTCTGCCTACTGCCGTCCCTACATCGAGCTTCCCGGCATACTTGCGCGGTATATCAACATTTGGATTTCCTGGAAATCCCTTGACATGACCATGGCTATCCGCCGTGACGGTTATATATCCCGCAGGACCATCGCCCTTGAGAGAAATCGTCACTATATCCTTATCACCCTTCATCATGCTGCCCATTATGGCTCCTGCTGATAGCAGTCTACCTAGGGCTGCCGTCACTACGGGCAGTGTCCTATGACGCTCTCTTGCTTCAGCCACGAGATGAGTAGAGCTGATAGCGAAAGCTCTAACACTGTCATTTGCAAGGCTCGCTCTTACTATATAGTCCTTATTATCCATCTTTTCTCCTATTGCCTAAACATTAAACTTAGAATCATCAGTCATTAATTCGATTGCACTCTGTTCCTAAAGTATCCTCTTCTTTTTAAACACGTAGATAAGCCCCAGTACCACACTTAAACTGAGTACAGATACGTAGATATAACCAAATCTCCACCCGAATTCTGGTAGCTTCAGATTCATACCATACCATCCCGTAATTAGTGTTAGCGGTGCAAATATACTGGTCACGACCGTAAAGAACTTCATCAAGTTGTTCTGCTCTATATCTATCTGAGCTTGGTACATCTCGCTGACGTGATTAAGATATTCTTGAACCCTGAGTATAAAGCTATAGAGTTTATCAAATCTCTTATCTAAGTATGAAAATGTTTTATCTAACTCTGCTAGGTCATCGGTAAGAAGCTCCATTCTTTCATAATATTGCTTCTTGAACATGATTTCCTTTCGTCTAACCACAATTTGTTTGAGCCCTGCTTTATCAGGCCTAGCGCCTCCAAATAGCTCTTCCTCCATATCGACTATACTCGACTCAAGATTCTCTAGTTCATATATGTCATCTGATGAATACTCTAACATCAATTCGAGAAGTTCATCGCGAGGATCTTTGCTGTTAACCTTTGATATACATTCGATAAGCTTTGCATCTTCCGTTATAAGAACGCATTCATTCCGAGATGTGATTATAAGTGCTGAATTGTCATCTTCAGTGCGAAATCCTAAAATGAGTTCATCAGAAATGCCTCGGAACGCATACTCCCTAAGTGCTCTTATTTTCTCGTTAGATTTTTCATCTAGTGATTTTAAAAAGTCTCGTTTTTCTTCATGTGAACTTATTAATCTAATCATCTTTACTCCTCTTTATACCGCTGTATTATACCATATGTATTGGAAAATTAACTAATTAAGGATATAATTATAAGTTGTAAATCCCATATTCTTATGGATTTCGGAGGAATTATGAACACAAAAGAAATTATCTCGAGACTAAAATATAAATTGCTAAAAGGGTCACTTGACCAAGCTGTTACAGGTATCTGTTTCGATAGCAGAAAAGTGAAGTCCGGCGATGTCTTTGTATGCATTCGCGGCGCATCATTTGACTCGCACGATGCACTTCTAGAGATCGATAGTGGCGATCCTGCCCTCATCATAGTAGACGAGAGCTGCGAACTCGACTTATCAGCTGTAACCTCAACTGTAATTTCAACCTCGGATACAAGACATGCTAAGGCTGTGGTTTCAGCTGCATTTTATGGTTATCCAGCGGAAAAGCTCAAGATGGTTGGCGTTACTGGATCAAAGGGCAAGACTACTGTTACAACGATGATTATGGCATCGTTAAGAGAAGCAGGCTATAGAGCGGCATCAATAGGCTCAAATGGGGTGAACTTAGGCGACGAAGTTCTAGAGGTTGCCAACACAACACCTGACTCTGACCAGATGCAAAAGTTTCTTTCTATCATGGTATCAAAAGGTATAGAGTACGCAGTTCTCGAGTGCTCTTCACAGGGACTTATGCAACATAGGACGAATATGATTAATTTTGATGTCGGTGTATTTCTAAATATTCAGCATGGAGACCATGTTGGAACAGATGAACACCCTACATTTGAAAACTATGCATATTGTAAAAGTCTTCTGCTACAGCAGTGTAATACAGGCATCATTAATCTAGATGATGAAAATATTGATTTCATTGTAAAAAATGCAACATGTAATCTTATTACTGTCGGTCATGATGGAATACATAAGAAAACGGACAAGCTCGGCAGCAGACCAGATTATGTCATCTCAGAATCTCACACCAAGGAATGTAGCGGATTTATCGGTGAAGAGTTTAAACTTTCAGGTAGGTTTAATGACACTGTATTTGTAAACATGCCCGGTGAGTTCGTTCCACTAAATGGAGCAGCTACAATCGCTACTATAGAAGCTCTCGGAATACCTGCAGATGCAGCGAGAAAAGCTCTTTCGCATATCCATATTAACGGCAGAGTGGACATGATTTATCGCACAGAAGACCTAAGTGTATGCATTGACTCTGCTCATACTAGAGAGAGCACGAGAGCTGTTCTCGAGGCACTTAGAGCATATAATCCTAAGAGGCTCGTATGTGTATTTGGCGCTGGGGGAAACAGAGATATTGAGAGAAGAATTGGAATGGGTGAATCATCTGGAAAATATGCCGACTTCTCAATTATTACTACTGAGCACAACAGGTTTGAACCGTTTGAGACTATACTTGAGGGTGTTAAGTCTGGGCTTGAGCCTACTGGAGGAAAGTACATGGTTATAGAGAATAGACCGGAGGCTATACACTATGCTATTACTCAGTCCGAGCCGGGTGACCTCGTCGCTATCATCGGTCTAGGTGATGATAAATATCAACATATTAACGGTGTTAACATCCCCCAAGATGACGATAAGTGTGCTAGAAAAGCGATTAAAGAGTGGGAAGAAAATAAAACAAAGTAGATATATAAAGCACATAAAGTGATTTAAGCTCAAAGGATTGAAATGATTAAATTTGATAACGATTACAGTAGAAGTGCACATCCAAAGATAATCGAGGCCTTAAGTGAAGATATGCATAATTCATATGCTGGCTATGGGCTAGACTCATGGTGCGAAAGAGCAAGTGAAGAAATTCGAAAGGCAATCGGCAAACCGAATGCAAACATCCACTACTTCATAGGTGGCACGCAGACTAACATGACTGTAATAGACATAGCACTGAGGAGCTTTGAAGGTGTCATATCCGCGGATACGGGTCATGTAAATGTCCATGAAACAGGGGCTATTGAGTTCACACGCCACAAGGTTATAGCCCTACCATCAGTAGATGGTAAAATCACATCTGCACAGGTTAGGGAACAAGGTGTGCTAAAGTTATATAACCCTACGCCAGGTCACGTAGTAGAACCTAAGATGGTGTACATCTCACAGCCTACAGAATTCGGCACTCTATATAGCAAGGAGGAACTCGAAGCGATTCGTGGAGCTTGTGATGAATTTGGTTTTTACCTGTTCGTTGATGGTGCACGTCTTAGCTATGCACTTTCCTCCCCTTTTAACGACGTTGATTTAAAATGTCTGGCTGATAACTGCGATGCATTTTACATTGGTGGCACAAAGTGTGGTGCTCTGTTTGGCGAAGCAGTTGTTATACTGAATGATGAGCTAAAGCCTCATTTCTTTAGTTATCAGAAGCAACATGGTGCGCTCCTTGCAAAAGGATGGCTTCTTGGGCTTCAGTTCTACACCCTATTTAATAATAACTTATATAGCGAAATTGCTAAGCCAGCAGTAAAGATGGCGCTAGACATAAGGTCTGCTATGCTTTCAAAAGGCATCAAGCTTGCCGTAGATAGTCCGACTAACCAGCAGTTCTTTATTATGACCAATGAGCAGATTAAAGCGCTTAGCAAAGAATACATGCTATCTGAAATTGAGACTATAGATGAGTCTCATAAGTGCATGAGACTTTGTACCGCTTGGTATACCGAGCAGCGGGATGTTGATTCATTGATTGAAGCAATCAATGAACTCTGATATATAAAAATATCCGTTAAACTAAACAACCTGGCTTAATCGAAAATCGATAGCCAGGTTGCACTATAAGTCCATATTAAAATTAGTTGAGAACCTCTACTCCATCGAAGTTAACCCCAATCATCTCTTCGAGTTCAGCACTGATGCTAATTACGAAGTCGATGCCATAATCCTTTGAGATATCCTTAATCTTTGAAAGGAAGCTTGGAAGCATATCTAGAGAGAAATCAGCATGTCTCATGATACCGTCCAAGAATATTGTCTGGATGTCATTGTCAGAACTGATGATACCGAATAGAAATCCGATATACTCATCCTCATTAGTTATGTGAACAAAATCCTCCATGCAGATTACACGAATCTTGTAGTCTAAATCATAGATAAGTCTGGAATTTTTGTTAATAAATACGGTGCTACCCTTGGTCTCCTCGACACTTGCGTTAGCTAGCTCGATCATTTTCTTGGTCTTACCCTTACCCTTATGTCCTACCAATAATTTAACCATGGAATCGTCCTCCTTTATTTTCTTTTTTTGATTATACAATACCCGAATTTGTATATCAACAAATCCGGGTATCGAATTTAATTAGTATTTAAAACTAGTCACTATTTTGCTTCTGCAGCCTTCTCAGCGTCGAGTTTCTTAACAACTTCATCGATTCTGTGTGCAACCTCGATAAAGTCTTCCTCGACGAAGCCTCTTGTTGTCATCGGCGCTGTACCGACTCTAACACCGCTAGTCTGCATTGGAGAACGCTTCTCGTTAGGAACGCAGTTCTTGTTAAGAGTTATGCCAACCTCATCGCATGCATTCTGGAGATCCTTACCAGAGAATGCTTTATCTGAAAGGTCGATAAGGAATACGTGGTTATCTGTTCCTCCAGTTACAATTGTATATCCTAGCTTGAGCATTTCGTCAGCAAATGCTGCGCAGTTCTTTACAACCTGTGCTGCATATTCCTTGAATTCAGGTCTTAATGCTTCCTCAGCGCAAACAGCTTTTCCAGCGATGATGTGCTCAAGCGGACCACCCTGTGCGAATGGGAATACTGCGCTATCAATTTTCTTAGCGAGCTCTTCCCTACAGAAAATCATTCCGCCTCTTGGTCCCCTAAGTGTCTTATGAGTTGTTGTTGTGATGATATCAGCATATCCAAATGGGGATGGATGTACTCCACCAGCAACGAGACCAGCGATATGAGCCATGTCTACCATGAATAGAGCATCAACGCTCTTTGCAATCTCAGCGAATTTCTCAAAATCGATGATTCTTGAGTAAGCACTAGCACCAGTTAGTATCAGCTTAGGCTGGAGCTCCTTCGCCTTCTTCTCTAGGTCTTCCATATCGATGAATCCATTATCATCTACGTTATAGAAATGAACATCGAAGAACTTACCGCTGAAGTTAACCGATGAACCGTGAGTCAGATGTCCACCGTTGTCTAGGTTGAGTGAAAGGATTGTATCACCTGGCTCTAGTACTGCGTTGTATGCAGCAAAGTTAGCCTGTGAACCACTGTGAGGCTGCACATTTACGTGATAATCTGTATTGAATACCTCTCTCCACTTATCGCAGCAGTATTCCTCAAGTTCATCAACGTATCTTGTTCCGCCGTAGTATCTTCCCTTGTTTCCGGAATGTCTATCAACTGGCTTTGCAGGATATCCTTCTGCATACTTCCATGATAAACAGCTTCCGCAAGCAGCAAGAACTGCTTCTGAACAGTAGTTCTCAGATGCGATTAGCTCCACGTTGTTCTTCTGTCTGTTGTACTCCTTCTCAACTAGAGCAGCAACTGTAGGAGATGTCTTTGCAATTTCAGCGATATTTTCTAAGTTGTATCTGCTGTCATCGTAGCCATTTCTGTCAAACATTAATTTTCCCGTCCTTTCGATTGAAAAAAATTCTTATATCTCCAATAAGATATATGGATCCTAAAAAGAGCATTACGTCTGCACCAGACGACAGTGCCCTATCAAAGGCTGTTTCTTCATCGCTGATAGCTGTAACAGCGATATTTTCATCTTCGAGTAATTTCTTTAGCTTCTCTGCTTTAAGAGCTCTTGGACTAACTGGTTCAGTTACAATAACCTCATTAGCATCTACTGCAGTAAGTCCTGAACGGAGTATCTCAGTCATATCCTGATACTCCTTATCTCCAAAGCACCCGAAGACCGTAATTATTCTCTTATTCTTGAATATAGTTTCTCTAAGCTCCTTAAGTGTCTCCATAGCAGCTTTGAGCCCTTGAGGATTGTGCGAACCATCTATAACTATGTATGGATTGTTCTTGAGAATCTCAAAGCGTCCCATATTTCTTGCACTGGTTAGACCCTCACGCATCTCTAATTCATCGATATCTATTAGCATGCGATCTCGCATACTCTTTACAGCAAGTAATGCTGTTATGGCATTCCTAATCTGATGTTCCCCGATGAGGCTTATCCTTACGCCATCCATTTTGACTTTGTCAGTTCCATCACTAACTTCAAAATCGAAGTCCATAAATTCAGAATAATCATTTATTCTGTATTTGGCAAGAGAAGCATCAATAAATTTTGCATTCTTTTCCTTAGCGACATCGGATATGACCTCTTTTACCTCAAGCTCAGAAGATTCAGATATAACAGGTACACCCTCCTTGATAATTCCAGCCTTAGCCTCAGCAATCTTAGCGAGCGTGTCCCCGAGCATATCGACGTGGTCAAATCCTATTTGTGTAATCACTGAAACTAGAGGATTTAAAATGACATTTGTCATATCCATCTTACCGCCAATTCCAGTCTCCAGAATCACTATATCAGGTAATCGCTCTTTAAAATACAGCAAAGCCGTTGATGTCAGTATCTCGAACTCAGAGAAGTATCCATATCCCTCGTCATTAACTTGTTCCGCAAAGGACATCACATATGTTGCAATCCTACAGAAATCATCATCACTGATATAGTTCCTGTCTATATCGAAGCGCTCATTGTACTCCATAACATGGGGAGACGTGAACACCCCTACAGAATAACCAGCAGCACGCAGCATAGATGCTATAAACTGGCATACAGAACCTTTACCATTCGTGCCAGCAACATGGACAAATTTTAAGTCTTCTTCAGGGTTACCTAATAACTCGAGAAGCCTTTTCATCCGTGAAAGTCCAATCGGACCTCTCTTAGCTGTCATTTCCCAAATGCGCCGTATAACCGCCTCACTCGCTTTATTTGGCACTTGCTTCACCCATGGACTCAAGTCTCTTGATAACTGTTTCTAGCATCTCACGGTACTTGTCGCCCTTCTGTTTCTCCTCCTCAACCACTGATGCAGGAGCCTTCGCAACGAACCCTTGGTTAGAGAGCTTCTTGTCTACACGAGCAACCTCGCCCTCGAGTCTCTTCTTCTCCTTCTCAAGTCTCTCGCGTTCTGCTTCGAAGTCAACCAGATCAGCTAGCGGAATTAGGAGTTCCCCTCCAGTGAATACCGCTGAAACTACCCCATCTGGAGTTTCGCTATCAGTTCCTTCAACAGTTATATCTACAACATTAGCAATCTTCTTTATGTGGGCAGAAATCACTTCAACTGTATCCTTAAGCGCATCCGTCTTGACGATCAGATTAAGCTTGCGACTAGGTGCAGCATCTACTTCTGTTCTAGCATTTCTGATTGCTTTGATGATTTCTTTAGCAGTCTCAATTCTTGAAACAGACTCAGAGTATATCTTTCTTTCGTCATAAATCGGCCACGATGAAGTGATTAGCAAGTTATCATCGTCATTTGAATCGCCTGATTCTGCTGGTAAATATCCCCATATTTCCTCTGTAATAAACGGCATAAATGGGTGTAGCAATTTAAGTAAATCCTTGAGGACGCTCTGCAGAACGAATCTTGCAGTTGCCTTATCCTCTTCATCATCGCTCCATAATCTCGCTTTAACAAGTTCAATATACCAGTCGCAATATTCATCCCAGATGAGTTCATAAACCTTTTGACCTGCAAGCCCTAGTTCAAACTTCTCCAGTGAATTTGTGATATCAGCAGTAGCTTCATTTACGCGGGAGATAATCCATTTATCCTCATCTCTAAGCATTGTCTTCTCAGCAGTTGCCACCTGTAACGGATTGCCTTCGTCATCCAGAAGATTCATAATTGTAAATCTCGATGCGTTCCAAAGCTTATTAGCAAAATTACGCGAGGACTCGAGTCTATCCCAGATAAATCTCGTATCGTTACCAGGTGTAATACCTGTAATGAGCATAAACCTTAGCGCATCTGCACCAACCTTATTGATTACCTCAAGTGGATCAATTCCGTTACCAAGCGACTTACTCATCTTTCTACCCTGTTCATCGCGAACGAGTCCATGTAAGAATACATATTCAAAAGGTGGTTCACCCATAGCATCGCACCCTGAGAATACCATTCTGATAACCCAGAAGAACAGAATGTCGTATCCCGTAACCATTACTGAATTAGGATAGAAGTAATCGAGTTCCGGCGTCTTATCAGGCCATCCTAGTGTAGAGAAAGGCCATAGTCCAGAGCTGAACCATGTATCTAACACATCTTCATCCTGGTGTAGGTGAGTGCATCCGCACTTAGGGCATGCACTTGGCATAGTGCGACTTACGACGATTTCTCCGCAGTCATCGCAGTAGTATGCAGGTATTCTGTGACCCCACCATAGCTGCCTCGATATGCACCAATCATGAATATCATTTAGCCAATTTAGGTAAATCTTCTCAAATCTCTCAGGAACGTGCTTTAGCTTTCCAGATTTTGCAGCCTCTACCGCTGGTTTAGCGAGATCCTCCATCTTAACGAACCATTGGTCTGAAAGCTTTGGTTCAATGGCATTGTGACATCTATAGCACTTTCCTACCGGAATAGTAAGCTCTTCAATCTTAACAAGGAAGCCGGCTTCCTCAAGATCATGAACCCATGCCTTACGGCACTCATATCTGTCCATACCTTCGTATTTTCCAGCTAGTTCATTCATCGTGGCATCATCATTCATGCAGGACATAATCTCTAGATTATGTCTCTGACCTACGAGGAAATCGTTGGCATCATGAGCAGGTGTAATCTTTACAGCACCCGTACCTTTATCTGGGTCTGGATACTCATCCGCAATAACCGGAATCTCCCTATTCAAAATAGGTAAAATTACAGTCTTCCCTACTAAATCCTTATATCTATCATCTTCAGGGCTCACGGCAATTGCAACATCGCCAAACATAGTCTCCGGTCTAGATGTCGCAACGGTGATTCCCTCTCCACCGTCCTTTGCAGGGTAACGGAAGTACCAGTACTTGCCATGCTCGTCCTCATGTTCAACCTCAGCATCCGAAAGGGATGTCATGCAGTCCGGGCACCAATTTACAAGTCTATTACCCTTATAGATCATGCCTTTATCATACAGCCTGATAAAGAGCTCTGTAACCGCCTTGTTACAGCCCTCGTCCATCGTAAAACGTTCTCTGCGCCAATCACAGGAATCTCCGAGCTTGCGGCACTGCTTCGTAATCCTGCCGCCATACTCTTCCTTCCACTTCCATGCGCGCTCGAGGAATGCCTCTCTACCTATGTCCTTCTTATCCTTGCCAGTCTCTTCACGAAGAGCATTGTTGACCTTAACCTCAGTTGCGATACTTGCATGATCGCTGCCAGGTAGCCAGAGTGCACTATAGCCCTGCATTCTCCTCCATCTGATGAGGATATCCTGAAGCGTCTGATCAAGAGCATGACCCATATGTAGCTGCCCTGTGATATTTGGTGGTGGCATTACGATGCAGTATGGTTTCTTGTCCCTGTCCACCTCTGCATTAAAAGAGCCATGCTCCTCCCACATCTCATAAATACGATCTTCAAAACTCTTTGGATCGTATGTTTTAGCAAGATTTCTACCCATTTTTTACTCCTAAATTCCTATTATCGTTAATCTATCTCAGTAGCCAAATAGTCTCAGCTACAGAATAATCCGCTCTACAATATGTGCAATATCTTTCTATTCCTCAGAAAAAACCTCGTGCCTGATATTCTCCATCATATTATCGACATCAGCGAGAATCTCTGAGCAGATTTTTAGCTTATTCTGAAGATCGTCACTCAGCGCACCTTCATTCTTATATTTTAGCTCATGTTCCAAACTTGCCCAAGTATCCATAGCGATGCTCCGGAACTGCATTTCAACTGGAATCGATACTTTTTTGCTAACAAGAAATATCGGTACCTCTATAACAACGTGTAGGCTTCTATACCCGCTTTCCTTTGGATTTGAACTGTAGTCTTTAATCCTGATGAGCTTTATATCCTCTTGTTTCAGCAATAAACTTGATAGCCTATATATATCGTTTCGATAGTTGCAGACGACTCTAACACCCGCTATATCGTAAATCTGCTTTCTAATCTCAGATATGTTGTTAAGCGGATCCTCTATCCCATATCTCTCTGCCTTTTCAAATAGGCTGTTAACAGACTTTAGTCTATATTGAATGTGGTGGATAGGACCATGATCATCTTGTTGCTTGAAGTCATCATCTAAAATCTCCAGCTTAGTGGAAATCTCTTTTATCGCCGCCTCATACTCTAGCCTTATATCAGCGATTTCCTGAAAAAAGGCTTCCTTATCTCGCACAAGCTCCAGCTTGTTTTTGCTCAGTCTTTCAGGATTAAGTATCTCATTAGTAATATTCATTCCACCTTATGCCCTTCAAAACTACCGGTCAAACACGACCTTATAAATATCTTATGTTTAGGCAAGTTCCGCCGCTTTTACGACGTTGCGAAGCAACAAAGCGGTTGTAACTGTACCTACTCCACCTGGAACAGGAGAGTAGCTTAGCGACTTAGGCATGCCTTCAGCTTCCAGTGCGCCAGAGTCAAAGTCCCCAGCGAGCTTTCCATCCTTGCCTGTACCAGTTCCGACATCTATGATTATCTGCCCATCATGGAATAACTCAGGACTGTATGACTCAATCTGACCTGTTGCAAGTACAACAACATCCGCTCTTTCACAAGCTTCTCTAAGATTCTCATCAGTAGTTTTCGTGTGGCAAACTGTAACTGTGGCATTTGCATTCATCATCATGAGCATAAGTGGCTTTCCAACTCTCATGCTTCTGCCAACAATCGTTACTTGCTTTCCCTTTAAATCAACCCCATAAAATTTTAGTATCTCCATGCAGGATTCCGCTGTGCATGCGTAAAATGCATTAGGATCGTTTGCAAAAAGGTTTGCATAGGAAGCATCTGTAATCGCATCTATATCCTTTGTTGGGGAAAGAAGTGCGCGCAAACGTTCGCCATCGATTGATTTAGGAAAAGGCATAAGCATGATAATACCGTCGATATTATCATCGTTATTTAGCCTTACGAGCTCCTCCTCGGCGTCACTCTGAGACACACCTTCATCTAGCACAACTGACTCACAGTCTATTCCATATTTGCCAGCTCTCTTGATAATAGCGCCCTCATAGTATTTCTCTCCGTCATCGTCACCAATTCTAAAAGTGGCAATCTTTGGTGTTTTACCAGCTTTCGTCAACAGTTCAACTCTTGAAATAATATCCTGATCTATCGCATCCCTAACGGGAGCGCCTTTTAACAATGTATGCATATCTGATGTTTCCTCCGCATTTTTAACGTGTAAAACCATTTAATATTATAGCATAATGACAAAAGAATTAGTATATTCTTTAAGCTAAACAACAAAAGTGTTATCGCATAAAATATACGATAACACTCATTATTGCAATTAATTAAAAATCTCATAATCACTGCTATACTCGTAAAACCCAGTGCTATTTGCTATTTAGCGCTGCTTTTGCAAGTGCATCAGCCATGTCGTTATACTTATCTCCCGAATGTCCTTTTACTTTCACGAAATTGATTCTCATATTCTTTCGGCATTCACGTATATAACTTTTGTAAGCCTTTGTCATATCGAGATTTGCCTTCCACTCATCATCAGCCCATTTCCCTACGCCGAGATAGTCATGGTAAATGACCACTGAATCGATTCCCTGCTTCTTACAGTACTCAATCGCCAGCTCTGCACCTTTGATTTCGCCAGCGACATTTCTTAGTTTACCACCTGCGTCATCTGTATAGAGCTTGCTTAGCTCTACAGTCTTTCCATCTACGAGGATTACCGCACCAGAAGCGTAGTTCCCCGTTGCGACATCATAGCTGCCATCGACATACGCCTTTACAGCATAACCATCTTCTAGTGGTACGGATGCTTTTTCTTCATGTGCATAGATATCAGAGGTTAACTTCATGCTTTCAAGTACTTCTGGACCTACAAAGCTCTCTGCTTCGCTAAGTCTTGCAAATCCCTTGTATTCAGAATTCGGATATCCATCAACCTGCATCTTGCACTCATCCCAAGTACCATAGATGCCCGGAACCCTTCCTACCTTTACCGCATAAAACTTTTTCTTTGACACTTTACTATCCTCGCTTGCCTCGAACTTTTTTAGAAATGATTTGCGATGAACCGGAGAGATCCCAAGAGCGCGTAGACCGTCATAGTGAGCAGCCGTTCCGTATCCCTTGTTGCTGGCAAACCCATATCCTGGGTATTCACCTTCAAGCTCCTTCATAAACGAATCTCTCGCAACTTTTGCGACTATCGACGCTGCTGCAATAGAGTAGCATGTTGCATCGCCCTTAATGATCGGTTTTTGTGGTATCCCTTCAGACTCAAGGTCAACCGCATCAACTAACAGCATTTCTATTTTCTCACCTTCAGGAAGTTTGTCCTGAACTTCCTTTATAGCTCTATGCATAGCAAGCTTTGTAGCATTAAGGATATTAATTTCATCGATTTCCTTCGCAGTTGCGACACCAATCCCATATGCTATAGCACATTCACAGATTTTCTGGCTAAGCATGTCTCTCTGCTTTTCAGTAACCTTCTTGGAATCGTCAACTCCAGGCGCTCTAAAATCCGCTGGGAGCACCACGCAGGCCGCATAAACGGGCCCAGCAAGTGGTCCGCGGCCGACCTCATCTATGCCCGCTATAATATTGACACCTGATTTGCGTAGCTCATCTTCAATTTGAAGAAGCTCCTGCATCCTCATTATTTTCTTTTCTTCACGTTCTTGCTTCGTCATAGTTAGACACTCTTCTCATACATATGTTTATACCATAACAACATGCCAATTTATTTGAGCACGGGTCTTTCTAGCGTGATATTCCCTATTATTCCCGCTCTAAATTCATCTAAAATTGCACGGCCAGTTCTCTCATAGTCTATGCGCTTACCAGACTGAATAAATCCTCTTTTCAAAGCAATCGCCTCCATATCAAAAAGCACCGGATCTAAAGGCTCGCCATACTCGTTATACACCTCTTCGTCTTCATCCATAAGACCGTCAAGCTTATATCTTGCGATTAGTTCTTCTGGGTAGTTTTCTCTTAAAACCTTAAGTAGTTCATATGCTAGGTCTTGCACATTCAGAATCTCATCCTTGATGCTTCCACAAAAAGCGAGGTTTAACCCCACATGTGGATCTTCGAACTTCGGCCACAGAATTCCAGGTGTATCGAGAAGCTGCATGCCATTCTCCAGTGTAACCCATTGTTTCCCCTTTGTTACACCTGGTCTATCTCCAGTCTTGGCACTTTTCTTTCCGATGAGTCTATTAATAAACGAGGACTTACCTACGTTAGGAACACCTACAATCATCATTCTAAGAGGCCTCCTTAGAGAGCGCTCCTTGTTTCTCTCCTGCTGAAGCTTATCAAGAATCTTATAAAAAGCTTTTATATTTTCGCCATTTCTGGAATCCACAGGTAGAGCAATATCTCCACTCGACTCAAAGTAAGCTTTCCACTCGTCCGTTGCACGCTTGTCAGCAAGATCGCATTTTCCTAGAATAACCACACGCTTTTTCCCCGAAATCAATTCATCGATAATAGGGTTTCTACTGGAAAGCGGAATCCTGCTGTCCACTATTTCAACTACGAGATCCACAGCCTTTAAATTCTCTTGGATGAGCTCTCGAGTTTTTTTCATATGTCCGGGATACCAATTAATGTTATTAATCATAATTTCTCCTAAGAAAAATGCATACCGCAGCAATATGCCGAGGTATGCATTATTATCCTTGCTTGTAAGCTAAGACTATTTTGCCTTCTTGATTCTAGCAGCCTTACCTGTTCTCTCACGCATGTAATTAAGCTTAGCTCTTCTAACACGGCCCTTCTTAACTACCTCAATCTTGTCAACCTTAGGTGAGTGTATTGGGAAAGTCTTCTCAACACCGATTCCCTGTGCAAGTCTTCTTACAGTGAAAGTCTGAGAAATGCCGCCATTCTGCATCTTGAGCACATAGCCTTCGAATACCTGGATTCTCTCTCTCTGACCCTCGATAATCTTAACATGTACCTTTACAGTATCACCGACATTGAACTCAGGAACATCATTCTTCTTATAATCCTGAGTAATCTGATCTAAAATATTCATCGTTATTCCTCCTCTCTCTCAAAGACGTTCGTAGCATGTTTCTTCATCGAGCTCTGCCCATTACTTGCATAGCTAGAGGACCGTCCGTAATAACTTTTGTATAATATCATACCAATACTCGTATTGCAAGGGTTAAAAGCATTTCTATTAAAAAAGCCCGCTTCTGCGGGCTCCATTTTATGCTCTTGGATGCGTCCTGCTGTATACGTCTTTTATTCTAATATTCGTCACAGATAGATAAGCAATACCTACAGACATATCATCAAATCCCATAAGCTCCTGAAGTGTCTTGAGGTCGCCACCATTTTGCAAAATATGCACTGCGAAGCTATTTCTTAGAATCTGTGGAGTCATGCGATCTTCTATGCCAATCATCGCACCGTATTCCTTCAGCATCTTCCAAATTCCCTGCCGGGTTAGAGGCTGTCCTCTAAAATTGATAAACACATAGCTGTCATCCGTAACCTCTGTACGAGCCAAACCCGAATATGCCGTATCTCTGTACCTTCTAAGAGCTTTCTGCGCATACGAACCCAGCGGTACGATTCTGCTCTCTCCCTCGCCATCACGGAGAGTTACAAAATTCATCTTGAGATTAACATCTTCGAACTTTAGACGCACGACCTCTGTTACTCTAGCGCCTGTTCCATACATGAACTCAAACAGAGCTGTATCTCTAATTCCTTTTACAGTCTGATCTGGCAGCGATAGAAGCTTCTCAACCTCTTCAATTGACAAGAATTCAATCTGTCTCTTATCGTTCTTTGCAGATTTAATCTTAGAGAAAGGATTCTCAGTCACTTCACCGGTTTCAATCCCATAATCGTAAAATGTTCTGAGCGATGAAAGTTTGCGATTGATTGTCGCTTTAGACTTGCTTGCATTATTTAACTCTAAGATATATGCAATTGAATCGCTCTCTTTGCATTCTGCAAGCTCTCGACCACTATGACCCTCAAGGAATTTCGCAAATGAGATAACGTCCCTCTTGTAAGCCACCAAGGTATTATCAGCTTTACCTTTTGTATCCCTTAGATACGTAATAAATTCATTAATCATAACCTAACCCCCCGTTATAATTATATGCACCCGGTTTAGATAATTCCCGCACTTCTAGCAAACAGTACACCTGCAACCGTCTTGCCATCTTCAATATCCCCGGACATTATCCTTCTAATGACCTCATCAGGTGCCATCTGAACGATATCGATATCCTCTGTCTCATCGAAATCGGTTTTCCCTGGGCTGAGATTATGACAAGCATAAAACTCAAGTATCTCTTCAGAATATCCAACACATGGAGCCATTCGAAAGAGCTTAACCATTTGTCCCGCCGAATACCCTGTCTCTTCTCTGAGTTCACGCTTTGCTGCGTCCTCAAACGACTCTCCAGGATCGACTTTTCCTGCCGGAAGTTCGATAACCTGTCTTCTGAGAGCCTGTCGCCATTGTCTTACAAATACTATTTTTCCATCTTCTGTAATCGGTATAAGTACTGCAGCTCCCCCATGCACAACAATATCTCTATATGAGATCTTATCATTGACTGCTAAAATCTTATCCCTTCTAATGTCAAAAATCTTCCCTTTGTATACAATATTCGACTCTAATGTTTTTTCCTCATAAGCCATAAATATTCCTGTATACCCTCCATTTACTAATATAACTTTATCACAATTTATGTTAATAGCATGCCATTATACTTAAAAAAAACAAAAAAAGCTTGAATTTTCGCTTGAAATTTACGTATTTTCTAAAATTATAAAAAATCCCTCGTAATTTTACTTAAAATCGAGGGATTTTGCAAATTAAAAATTATGTGTTGCTCTCATATTCACACACGCACATGCGCAAGAAATAAGATACGGCTTAATAGTATCACCGAAAGATTTCCCCTTCAGCACATCTTTAGTTAGACGAAATTTGAACGGGTAATGAAAACAAATTTGAATTCACGAATATATAAATGATTTTCATATAGCCATTTACCCTTAATGGTACTAGTAAAGTCCAAGATTTGCGGCAAATGCATGCATAAATCTCATCTTCCACTTCTTCCATGTGTTGATATGAGCAAAATCATCGAAGCCACCCCCTCTGATTTTGACACTGCTAATAACCCCTTGCCTATAATAATCAGGTATTTCTTCAAGAGCTCTCCTAAGACAATCAAGTTTGACAATTGCGTCATCTATCCTATGATCCTGTCCAGATTCATAATTGGAACTCATGGCGATTTTCTCTAATCTTTCCATATCGCGAATCATCCACACACATTGGTAATAAACTTCTCTCGGCAGACATCGCTCACCTTCAATTCGATATTGATACTCTTTCATACATATTCCTCCTTTACATATCAAGTGTAAGAAAAAAACAGAAAAAAATAAATGGACCTGCATAAACAGGTCCAAAATATTCTAAAAAAGTTATTCTTTAAGAAGTTTTCATGCGTTATTCTTCAGGCTGAAGATAGCTAATATACGGAAGTCCTCTATACTTCTGATCAAAATCAAGGCCATAACCAATTATGAATAAATCATCGACAGTAAATCCGATATAATCAGCTACAAAACCAGTTGTTCGGCGTGATGGCTTGTCAAGCATTGTGCAAACCTTGATGGTCTTTGGATTCCTCTCCTTAAGCTTTTCGAGCAGGAAAGTAAGAGTAGTACCCGTATCGACTATGTCCTCAATGATAAGCACATTCTTTTGGTATAGGTTCATATCCGTATCCATCTTAATCTTAACGACTCCAGAGCTTGTAGTACTTGAGCCGTAGCTGCTGGCCTTAATAAAGTCAATGCTCGTATCTATCGTCAGTTCCTTTAATAGATCACACATCCACAGCACAGAGCCCTTAAGAGTACCTATTACTATAAGTTCCTCTCCTTCAAAGTCCGTAGAAATCTGCTTTGCAAGCTCCTTTGCACGCTCTCTAATCTGCTCTTCAGTATATAGGATTTTCCCAAAAATTCCACTTTCCGAAGCCTTAATATTAGCCATTTGCTCCCTCCACTTTAATAATAATCACGGTATACACTTCTTAAAAAGATTAAATTATTCTATTCTCCGTAGTTTTCCAGCAGTTTCTCGATTTCATCTAATAGAACTTCATGCCCTGATTTCTTGAGCGCACTTACTGGAATAATCTTATCCGCATTACTCATACCTAAAGTCTTTCGGATTTCTAAGATGTTTTTACTACGCTGATTAGATGACACTTTGTCAGCTTTCGTCGCCACAACGATGCCATCTAAATTGAAATACTTAAGATAATCATACATCTGAACATCCTGCGCAGAAGGTTTATGCCTGATATCTACTAGCTGAATCACTTTGAGGAGGCCTTCTCTATTCTCAAGATAGCTTTCCATCATCGCGCCCCATTTCTCAGACTCAGATTTTGATACTCTTGCATAACCATATCCTGGTAAATCGACAATCCTGAACTCATCATTTATCCTATAAAAATTGATAGTTCTGGTCTTGCCAGGGCTACCGCTAACTCTTGCTAGATTTTTTCTTCTAGTCAGCAAGTTAAGTAGCGACGATTTTCCTACATTTGATCTACCTGCAAAAGCTATCTCTGGTACACCAGATTCAGGGTATTGCGCAGATTTGACTGCAACTGCCTCTAGTTCAGATTTATTTATCTGCATATCTCATCCTCTTTAACTACTTGCTTTATCCTGTTTTTTGCTCGCCTCATCCTCAAGTATAATCTCTTTAAATGCATCCTCAACTGTCTCGAGGAACACAAAATCAAGCTTTTTGCGGACTGATAGCGGTATTTCTTCAGTATCACGCTTATTGTCAGCAGGTAGAAGTATTTTTCTAATCCCCTGCCTGTACGCTGCGAGCACTTTCTCCTTGATTCCACCTACCGGTAGGATTCTACCCCTCAGTGTAATCTCACCAGTCATAGCGACATCTCTCCTAACCCTTTTGCCAGACAAAGTAGAGAAAAGAGCTGAACACATCGTCACGCCTGCTGACGGTCCGTCTTTTGGAGTTGCACCTTCAGGAATGTGAACCTGAAGGTCGTTATCCTTAAATATACTATCTGGAATGTCGTACTTCGAAGCTACAGATCTGATATAACCCAGAGCTGCCTGAGCCGACTCCTTCATCACGTCCCCCATCTGACCAGTCAGTATGAGTTTTCCGCTTCCCGGCATCTTGATTGTTTCAATCTCAAGGGTTACCCCTCCAACAGCCGTCCATGCCATCCCCGTTGTTACACCAATCTGAGGACTTAAATCATCGAGATCCTCTCTAAATATCTTTTTACCCAGATACTTTTCAAGGTTTCTAGATGTAATTAAGTACCTATGCTTCTTCTCAGTTAAAATATTTTTTGCTACTTTACGGCAAATCGATCCGATTGCACGCTCCAGATTACGAACACCAGCTTCTCTCGTATAGTAGTTGATTATATCGCGAATTACTGATTCAGAGAACGATAGCTGACTCTTTCTTATAGCATGCTCTTTAAGCTGCTTTGGAATCAGGTAATTCTCTGCAATATGAACCTTTTCCTCCTCGATATAACTTGAGAGTTCAATGACTTCCATTCTGTCGAGCAAAGCTCTTGGAATGGTCTGAGTTGTGTTTGCGGTGGTTATAAACATTGCTCTCGATAGATCAAATGGCACTTCAAGATAATGATCTGTAAACGTCTTGTTCTGTTCTGGATCTAGCACTTCTAGCAGTGCGGATGCAGGATCTCCCCTAAAATCGCTTCCAATCTTATCAATCTCATCGAGTAAGAACAGCGGATTATTCGTCCCAGCTTCTATGAAGTTATTGATAACTCTACCAGGAATTGCGCCAACATAGGTGCGTCTATGACCCCTAATCTCTGCCTCATCACGAACTCCACCTAACGACATCCTCACAAACTCTCTATTAGTAGCATGAGCAATTGACCGAGCTATAGATGTCTTTCCGACGCCCGGAGGTCCAACGAGACAGATGATGGGTCCCTTTGCTCCTTTTGTAAGGTGCATAACAGCAAGCTGCTCGATAATCCTCTCTTTAACCTTTGTTAGACCGTAATGCTCGTTATTAAGTGTTTTTTCAGCTTTTCTGATGTTCGTATTAACCCTTGACTCTTTGTTCCAAGGAAGCTCCAAAATAGTCTCTATGTAGGTCCTGCTCACGTTTGCATCAGGGCTCATCATATTCATCTTACGGAATTTACTGATTTCCTTGCGAAGCTTTTCATCAACCTTCTCATCTAATTTAAGTTCATCGAGCTTTTTAAGCCATCCATCCGCCTCATCATCAGAATCATCATCATTCTCGCCAAGTTCTTCTTTGATGACATTCAGCTGTTCACGTAGATAATACTCACGTTGACCTTTATTCATATTTTGCATAACACGATTGTTAATGCGCTTTGTTAGTGTCAAAACCTCGTTTTCCCTAGAAATTGTCTCAATAAGCTGCTCTATCAACTCATTTACTGAATTCAACTCTAGTAGTCCTTGCAGAACATCATACGGCACAGCAAGTTCTCCCGCTATAGTGTAGGCGAGTTCTACCGGATCTTCTACCCCATCTATCAGAGCCCGTGCAGCAGCTTCTCCGGAGTTACTCATCTCGACATAACTGAAGTAAGTCTCTTTAAGCACTCTTACAAGAGCGATAACATTTAGTTCATAATTCTCTTCAGAAATAGTATCAAGTACTTCGTAATCGCAATATAGAGTGTCATCTTCGTCATATACAGCAGAAAGCCTAATACGGTTTACACACTCTGCGAGCACTCTCACGTACTCCTCATGGCGCTTTATAACTTGTTTAACACGAATCTCTACACCAGTCGTGAATATATCCTCTTCCTTTGGTGCATTTATAGAAATATCTCTTTGAGTTGCTACAATGAGATGTTTATCTTCGCTCATAGCAGCATCAAGCGATTTAAGGGACTTGTCTCTTCCGATATCAAATCCAACTATTGTATTTGGAAAGAAGGTCTGTCCCCTAAGTGGTATGAATGGTACTCTAACTTTCATACTCCCTCCTTAAGTCCCTATACCACAAGACGGCATCAAACATTAATGCCGCCTTGAGATATCATTTGAAATTTTATGCGTCTTTTTCCTTGCTTTCAGAATCTGTCACTAAAATAGGCATAGTACCCTTTTCGACAGTCTCTTTAGTGACAATGCACTTGTGCACATCATTTCTTGACGGCAACTCATACATGACATCTGTCATCATGCCCTCAAATATCCCTCGCAGGCCTCTAGCACCTGTCTTAAGCTCAATTGCCTTGTTAGCTATGGCAGAAATTGCCTCTTCTTCAACCTCAAGCTCAATGTTGTCCATAGCAAGCATGGTTGTATACTGTTTAATTAGCGAATTACGAGGCTCCTTCATGATTTTGCTGAGAGCTTCTTCGCTCAGTTCATCAAGTGAAACGATTACAGGAAGTCTTCCTATCAGTTCTGGGATAATTCCAAACTTTAGCAAGTCCTCCGGCTCCACCATCGACAAAATCTCCTTCTCATCGATATCGTGAGCAGAATCATTTGTACCATTGAAGCCGATAACCTTATTTCCAAGCCTGCGCTTTATTATTGTCGAAAGCCCAGCAAAAGCACCGCCACATATGAATAGCACATCCTTAGTGTCGAAATGGATAAATTCTTGCATTGGGTGCTTCCGTCCGCCTTGAGGTGGTACGTTTGCCACCGTTCCCTCGATAATTTTGAGAAGTGCTTGCTGCACTCCCTCCCCGCTTACATCTCTAGTAATAGATGTATTCTCAGACTTGCGCGCAATCTTATCAATCTCATCGATATAGATTATTCCCTTTTGCGCTCTATCAAGATCACCATCTGCTGCCTGATATAGTCTTAAGAGAATGTTCTCGACATCTTCACCTACATATCCAGCTTCAGTTAGCGACGTAGCATCAACTATTGCAAACGGAACATTGAGGATGCGAGCCATCGTCTGAGCTAGCAGCGTCTTACCGCTACCAGTCGGTCCTAGCATCAAAACATTGCTCTTCTGAAGCTCAACTGCATCGTTGTTCTTCTCATCTGCATTTTGCTCTAAATATTTAATCCTCTTGTAGTGATTATAAACAGCTACAGCAAGACTCTTTTTTGCAGTTTCCTGCTCTATTACATATTCTCCTAGCTCTCTCGCAATCTCCTTTGGAGTTGGTAGCGTAGTCAGCGTCTCATGCACTTCACCCGTCACCCCATCTTCCTTGAGGAGTTCCGAGCAAAGCTCAATGCATTCGTTACAGATATTTACATCCTGACCTACGATTATACGTCTAACTTGGGAGCTAGTCTTGCCACAGAATGAGCAAACTAATTCATTTGGATTATGATTGTTATCCAAGCTCTACCTCCAGCTATCTGCTCAATTCATCTCTAGACAGAACCTTATCTACAAGGCCATATTCAACTGCCTCTGAAGCTGACATAAAGTTGTCTCGGTCAGTATCCCTTAAAATCATTTCATAAGGTTGACCTGTCGCTTCAGAAAGTATCTTATTGAGCTTTTCCTTTGTCTTCTGCATCCACTCTGCCTGAATCTTGATGTCTGACGCCTGGCCCTTAGCTCCGCCAAGTGGCTGGTGAATCATAATCTCAGCATTAGGTAGTGCAAAACGCTTTCCCTTTGTGCCTGCCGTCATGAGGACAGCTCCCATGCTCGCAGCCATCCCAAAGCAGATAGTAGCGATATCAGGCTTAACGTACTTCATCGTATCGTAGATACCCATTCCTGCCGTTACGGAGCCACCTGGTGAATTGATATAAATATTAATATCCTTCTCAGGATCCTCGGCTTCTAGAAACAATAGCTGTGCAACGACAACACTCGCAAGATGATCATCTATTTCTTGGTCAATAAAGATAATCCTATCTTTGAGCAATCTAGAATAGATATCATAGCTGCGCTCGCCGCCGCCAGTCTGTTCAACTACGTAAGGTATTAAACTCACTATGCTTCCTCCCTATGGCAGATATATCTGACTGAGAGCCTACTTGCTCTCCTCTGCCTCTTCCTTCTTTTCAACCAGCTTAGCGTTATCGAACATGAAATCGATAGCCTTGCGTGTCTTTACATCTTCAGCGAAGAATCTAAGATTTTCTTCACCCATAACCTTTTTAACCTGATCGATAGACTGTCCATACTGCTCAGCGAACTTCTGTAGCTCTTCCTCTAGTTCAGCCTCAGTAGCCTCGATACCCTCCTTGGCAACAACTGCTCTGATGAGAATTCTCATAGCAACTCTCTTCTTGGCATCCTCTCTTGCTCCCTCTCTTACATCATTAATTGTCTGTCCGAGAAGCTGCATGTACTGATCAAGAGATAGTCCCTGGTAAGCGAGCTGCTGATTCATCTCGTTAACCATTCTATCGATTTCTTCTTCTACCATTGCTGCAGGAACTTCAACTTCATTTACTTCACAAAGCTTATCTAGAAGCTCGTTCTTCATCTGGGCTTCATCTCTATCCTTTGCATTCTTTTCAAGATTCTTCTTAACATCAGCCTTTAGTTCTGCTAGTGTCTCAAACTCGCTTACATCACTAGCTAGATCATCGTCAATTTCAGGGAGAACTTCTACCTTTATCTCGTGGATTTTTGTCTCAAATAGAGCATCCTTGCCTGCGAGATCCTTTGCATTATAGTTCTCTGGGAATGTAACTCTAACTTCTACTTCCTCACCAGCTTCCTTGCCGATTAGCTGATCTTCAAAGCCTGGGATAAACTGTCCAGAACCTAGCTTAAGTTCAAAGTTCTCAGCCTTTCCACCATCGAAATGCTTTCCATCGATGGACCCATCAAAATCGATAACAACTGTATCACCATCCTGAGTCTTGCGACCTTCAACTGTCTCAAGTCTAGCCTGGCTCTTCTGAATTCTCTCTAGATCTGCATCAACATCTGCATCAGTAACCTCTGATGCAACCTTTGTTACCTCCAGATTCTTGTAATTCTTTACTTCAACCTCTGGGAAGAGCTGAACAGTTGCATTAACTGTTACGTCTTCACCCTTCTTAACCTCTCCAACCTCAAGCTGTGGATTAGCAACAACCTCAAGGTCAAGTTCTACTACTGCTTCAGGATAAGCCTTGTTGAGCAGACCATTTAAAGCCTCATCATAGAAAATATCCTCGCCATAGTTATTCTCGATAATCTTTCTAGGCGCCTTGCCCTTACGGAATCCATCAATAGAGAACTTGTCTTTGTTCTTCTTGTATGCGTCTACGATAGCATCCTCGAACTCGTCAGCGGTGAATACGAGGGTGAATTTAGCGATGTTATTTTCCTTTGAGATCAGATTAGTGTTCATTATATATCCTCCTAAATTTTGTTCCTTAAATAATTAATGTTGATATTATGTTATACATGTGGAGTCTTCATATTCTATTCTGCAAAGCCCTTCTGAAGCTTTGAGATATTCTCCGCTTTAAGATTGTACTTCTCAGCCAGTTTACTAGCAATATACTTAAAATCTTCTTCACTTCCGTGGTACCATTCGAGTTCCATCTCTGAAATAGGAACGTCTCCCGATTCACCATGAACAGTGCCGATGTCAAAAGAGAGAGCGCTTATGGAATCACCTGTGTCAATTTTAAGCAATTCACGTGTGAAATCCATCTTCATAACTTCTTTCAACTTCTTGCTTCCTGCTGCCTTGATAAGCACATCATACGCTTCACTTGACTCGAAGGCTTCAATGTCAGGCTCCATAGCGAACCTTTCATCGTTGATTACTAAATTGAACTCTTCTCTAGAGTGAAGTCCATCTTCAACCTTGTTATCCCACTTCACTGTAGCAGTAATGCGGTCGTTCTCATATCTAACCCTATAGGCGATCCCCGCTTTACGAAGATCAAGATCGTCCGTATCAAAATAAACCGCCTTCATGTCGATTACTTCTAATGCATTGCGATCAACATAATCATCAAGCATTGAATCATTTATAATTTTATCTACAAGAGACGTGTCATCGATACAAAATTTAAACTCTGTTTCCATATAAACTCCCAATAGCCGCTAGTACGGCATTTTTCGTAATATCAATTGATTTTACATAAAACCGTTGATTTTGTCAATGCGAGAGCCACTTCGGCACCCACTTTTGAGCATTTCTACACACTTTTAACATAAAAAATACCGCTTTTGCGGTATTATTCGTCCAATTTCTTTAATTTAATTTTTGTATCATACCCTTCAAATAGCGTATCTGTCATTCTTATGAAGTTTTCCGAGAGGTCACTGGCGTAGAATCTATCTGGGAAGTCATTTTCTTCTGCCAACATATCCCTTTCTGTCAGTATGTCCACAACATCGCTTATAACCTCAGCTGAAGAATTATATAGCCTTAGCTTCGGATAAAGCCTACTTATATTTGGTGCAATAAGCGGATAATGAGTGCACCCAAGAATCAGACTATCTAGCTGATTTTTCTTTACAAAATCATCCATGTAATACTTAATTGTAAGATCCATTATCTCATTATCAATAATTCCTTCTTCAATCAGCGGCACAAAAGCCGGACAAGCTAGGCTAAAGGTGTTGATATTTGGATTAAGTTCATGAATTCTCTCGGCATAGACCCCACTCTCTATCGTCACCTTTGTTCCGATAATCCCTACATTGAGAGTGTTATCTGCGGCTACACGTCTAGCTGTCGGATCTATTACCCCGACAATTGGAACTTCAGGATGCCTTTTTCTCAGCATATCAAGCGCCATTGCTGTAACAGTATTGCAGGCGATTACAATCAGCTTAACGTTCTTGCTAACCAGATAGTCAACTATCTGTGCAGAGAACTTGCAAACTGTCTCTGGTGACTTGGAACCATACGGAGTCCTCGCAGTATCGCCAAAATATAATACTTTTTCATTTGGAAGGGCGCACTTAAGAACTGGCACGCTAGTCAGGCCACCAAGCCCAGAATCAAAGAATCCTATTGCTCTATTATCCATCTCCCTCTCCTTAACAAAAAAGCGAGGTTACATATAAACCTCGCTCACGTGGTGCGGATGGAGGGACTCGAACCCTCATGACTGTTCGTCACACGGACCTGAACCGTGCGCGTCTGCCAATTCCGCCACATCCGCTCATGCAGTTTTAAACTGAAATAGACAAGCGATATTATACAATAATTAAAAAAAAATGTAAATATAAAATACTCATAGCAAAACCGCGCTGAGAAAATCAGCGCGGCGATATAATCTATCAGTTATATTATTCGTCTTCTTCTGCCATTGCTGCTTCAAAAGCCTTCACAGCAGTATTGAACTCTTCCTCATCGTCGATATCTACGATATCAAATGTATCAGCATCGATATCCTTATATCCATAGATGTATACATCATCAGTTCCATCAATTGGGGCAAGAGCAATATACTCCTTGGAATCAGCTTCAAATGTTCCTAGAACATCGCAATCAACTGCAGTTCCGTCGTCAAATTCTAGAGTGATTATATCCTCTTCTTCTTCAATCATGTTACGTTCTTCCTGAGACATAGTTACTCTCCTTTTCTCTATCTGTGTTAGGTTAATATAACATTAATATGTTCATTTATCAATGCATTTCCGTTATTTCTTGCTAAAGTATTCGATTATACTCTCTGCAGCCCTGCTGTTAATGGTATCGCAAGCAAGAAGCTCTTCATAGCTAGCACGTTTTATCGATTCAATATCTTTGAAATGCTTTAATAACTCCCTTCGTCTAGACGGTCCGATTCCTGGAATTTCTTCTAAAGCCGACTTGGTCATCGCAGAAGTTCTTCGCCCTCGCTGGAAAGTTATCGCAAATCTGTGAACTTCCTCTTGGATACGGCCGCAGTAACTGTATAGAAGTGGATCTCCTTCGAGCTCAATCTCCGAACCATCGCCAAAAACAATAGCTCTAGTCCTGTGGACATCATTCTTCGCAAGACCCACTACAGGAATCGACATACGTAGTGCAGAGACAACTTTCTGTACCGCATGCACCTGTCCTAGGCCTCCATCTATGAAGAGTATATCCGGATATGTGCTAAACCCTGCGTCACCATCTTTTGCACGCTTTAATCGTCTATAGATAACCTCCTGAAGCGACGCATAGTCATCTCCCTCAGCATCTTCACTCTTGATTTTAAACTTTCGATAATCATTTCTAATCGGCTTTGCACCTTCATATACAACCATCGCACCGACAGTGTCTAGGCCGTTCATATTAGATATATCATAGGCTTCAACTCTATATTCGCGATCATCTCCATCTTCAATGATATACGGAATTGAGCCTTCAACTTGTGCTGCCTTCTTAATTAGCCTCGTAATCTCATCTCTAAGTTTATCTTTCTTCTCGGCATCGCGCTCCGCTCTTTCATCTAGGCCCTTTATAACCTGCAAAGAATCATTTATCGCAAGATCAAGAATCGCCTTCTTTTCACCACGCTCCGGAACGATTATCTTGGTGTGATGCATAGTATCACTCTTCGCCTTTGCATTCTCTTCATTTGTGTTGTTGAGAAGGCCTATGACGAGATCTTCTTCATCGATGTGCTCCGTGAGCAAAATCTCCTTAGGCAGCTTGGCACTTCCCGTGTAGTACTGCTTTATAAATGCAGAAACCATCTCATTTCTTGTACTGCTTAGGTCAGAATCATGTTCATTCATATAGTGAATCTCGCGCCCTATGAGTTTGCCTTCTCGCACCTTGTATTGAGCGATAATTTCACTGTTCTGAGCAATTAGCGGCAGTAGTACATCTATGTCTCTATCCGTAGCCATAGTTGCTCTCTGCGTTTCTCCAAGCGCTTTAAAGGCATTTATATAATCCCTGTATTTAGCAGCTTCCTCATACTCCATTTTGTCAGAGGCTGACATCATCTTCTCTTTAAGCTCCTTGATAAGTTTAGCATCCTTACCATTTAGAATCTTGAGAATACTATCTATCATCTCATCATACTCGGTCTTATCTACAGCATTTATGCAAATACCTTTACATTTCCCGATGTGATAGTTTAAACACGGACGGAAGTTTGCCGGGAACTCCTTAGTCTTACATTTCTTGATAGGATAAATCTCATCGATCAGCTTTATAATCTTTGTAACAGCCCCGCTATCTGAATACGGTCCGAAATACTTATTGCCATCTCTCTTTACTTCCCTCGTCCTGATAACGCGCGGGAACTCCTCGCTAACAGTAACCTCTATATAGGGGTATGTCTTTCCATCTTTGAGCAGGATATTATACTTCGGCATGTACTTCTTGATGAGATTGCACTCTAAAATCAGCGCCTCCATCTCCGTAGCACATGTAATATAGTCGAATTCCGCGATGTTATCCACCATAGCACGCACCTTAGGTGATTGCTGTGAGGATTTATGAAAATACTGCGAAACACGATTTCTTAACTTAATAGCCTTGCCAACGTAAATTACGTTACCAAGGCTATCCTTATGCATATATACTCCCGGTGAAAGGGGTAATTTTTTAAGCTCCTCTTCGATGTTAAACATTGAATATTGTCCCTATTATGATATCTGACCCTTTTCTTATCTATAAGTCCAGTTACGCCTTCTTCTATCCTCTTCTATTTCGAGCCTCTGTCTCGCAATCTCACGGATTTTCTCCTTATGCTTTCGAGCCCTTAATCTCTTCCTACGTCTTCTTATATTTCTAGCACGTACTAAAAGTAGAAAAATTACGAATAGTATCACACATATAGTTACCGTCATCATATTGGAAATATATATATAAGACGGCAACCACCCCACTTTATCATCTTCAGTGACAACTAAATCTACCGTTCCTGTAAGCTCATTTGCTACATAAATGCGGTATTCTCCAACCTTATCGCCTGATTTTAGCGGTGCTTCAACATTATTGTATATAACTGCTTCGGTTTTTACGAGAGAATCACTCCCCTCTGGAGGAATATAGACATATCCCTTGCTAGATGTATAAACCTTCATCCTGGTTTTTGCACCATGTTTAACCTTGACTCTACCGACTTTTACACCCTTCTTAATAATGACCTTCTGGGTTGCTTTTTTAAAGCCATAGTCGAACAGCTTAGTTGCATCCTCTGCGGACTTGCCCTCCGCTTCGTCAAACAATACAACCACAAGACTCATATCGTTATGAGTTACGTATGCTAGGAATACTTCTTTGCCCTCAGGTTCTGTGAGTTTTGAGTAAGTACCGCCCTTAAACCCTTTGTAGGAATCACTTCCCGTCATAAATGGGTGCGTATTGGTAATTTTTTTATCACCACCACCATCTGTTACCTTGACAGTATGACTGCTTTCGCCAGACATTCTCTTGATGGCACCGTATTGGTATGCTGCTTTGGCAATTTTTGCCGTATCTTCAACTGTGGAGTACTGATCAGTATCATACTCTCCAGTCGCATTCGTATATCTAGTATTGACTAGTCCAAGCTGCTGAGCCTTCGAATTCATCTGGTCGACGAAGTTCGCCTCCGAACCTGCTGAATAAATTGCCAAAGCTCTGGCTGACTCCGCATCTCCTGACATCAGCATGGTGTACATGAGGTCTTCGACCTTGACATTTGACCCCGATGGAAATGTGGTGCCTGCACTGTAGACAGCATCCGAAATCTGGACATTGTTCTTATATTCTTTATCATCATGCATGTTGTCGATGACAACCATAGCTACCATGAGTTGCACTGTGCTCCCAGGTTGGAGCTTTCTGTCTTTGCGAGATGAGTAAACAACCTCACTCGTAGACGCCGAAAGGACGACCGCCGATTCTGCCTCAATCTCTGGTGCAGAAATGGTGCTCGTCTTTGCTTTTGCTTTTTTCTTTGAAGCGGCAAAGCTTGTATTAATATTGATGGTGACCATCAATGATGACACCAGAAGCATCACCATGACGGTCACCAAAATTCTCACAAAACTTTTATTAATATTTTTTGAATTAACAGCCTTGTTACTTGTTCTCATTCTCAAACTTTTCCATATAAGCGACGAGAGCTTCAACACCTTCTAAAGGCATTGCATTGTATGTGCTTGCTCTCATTCCGCCAACAGTTCTATAACCAGCAAGGTTAATCATACCCTGTTCCTTTGCGCCAGCGATAAACTTCTTATCGAGCTCTGGATCTCCTGTTACGAAAGTAATGTTCATCAGCGATCTGTCTTCCTTAGCAACTGATGGCTTGAACATCTCGCTCTTATCAAGGTAGCCATATAGAAGGTTAGCCTTCTCAACATCTCTCTCGTGAGTAGCCTTTACACCACCATTTTTAAGAAGATACTTGAACACTTCGCCAGCAATGTATATTGGGTAGCATGGAGGTGTATTGTACATCGATCCCTTCTTAGCGTGAGTAGCATAATCTAGATAAACTGGAGTGTTAGCAGGTGCCTTTCCAACGAGATCTTTTCTAACGATTACAATCGTAACACCAGCAGGTGCAACATTCTTCTGCGCGCCGGCATAGATTAGACCGAACTTAGTAACATCAACTTCCTCAGAAAGAATGCAAGATGACATATCGGCAACTAGTAGATGATCACCTACATCAGGAACTTCGTTGCAATGTGTACCGAAGATTGTGTTGTTGTAGCAAATGTGAACGTAGTCTACGTCAGGTCTGATATCCTCTGGCTTAAACTTAGGAATATATGAATAATTGTCTTCCTCAGAGCTTGCAAGAATCTTTACATCACCAAACTTAGTAGCTTCTTCATAAGCCTTCTTAGCCCAGTTACCTGTGATGAGGTAATCAGCTTTCTTGCTGCCAGTTAGCAGGTTAATTGGAACCATGGAGAACTGGAGAGTTCCACCACCCTGAAGGAACAGAACATAATAATCATCAGGAATGTTCATCAGAGTTCTTAGATTCTTCTCAGCATCCTCAATAATCTGCTTGTACTCTGCCGATCTGTGGCTCATCTCCATTACAGACTCGCCTGTGCCATCGTAGTTGAGCATCTCTGCTGCAGCTTTCTCTAGTACCTCTACAGGTAGAGTTGAAGGACCTGCAGAGAAGTTAAATACACGTTCATTTGTAGCCATTTAAATACCTCCAAATTTGTTTCAAACTTACATAAAAATTGTAGCACTTTCAACATTGAATGTAAAGAATAATAATGCTATACTTAATATCGTAAATAGTGCATTTTTCAACACTTATGGCTGTGTACAAGCCGTCTAGTTCGTGATTAATGGGCTGTTCAACGAATTATATTTTCAACACTTTGACCACGCCCCCTAACTCGGGAGGCAATAGGAGGTACTTAAGAATGGATAAGTTTAATATCGGTACGCTCAACAACATTTCACAGGTAGGTCTTGGTAGACTTACAGACAAGTATGAGTTGACAGAAGATATAGACACAGCACACGGAGTTGTAGTTCGTAGCTTCAAGATGCACGATATGGATTTCTCTGACAATTTACTCGCTATCGGCAGAGCTGGTGCTGGAGTTAACAACATTCCTCTAGACAGATGTGCTTATGAAGGAATCGTAGTATTCAATGCACCTGGAGCAAACTCCAATGCCGTAAAGGAACTTGTAATCTCTGCAATGATCGTAGGAGCTAGAAACATCTGCGAAGGAGTTGCTTGGACAAATACTCTCGAAGGTGATGTTGCTGGACAGGTAGAAAAGGGAAAGAAACAGTTCGCTGGAACTGAGATTTCTGGCAAGACTCTCGGAGTTATCGGATTAGGTGCTATCGGAGCAAAGGTTGCAAATGCAGCTCATGCTCTAGGCATGAACATCGTTGGAAACTCTGTAGTAATCCACCCAATCCTCACTGCCCCATGCGAGATGTATGACGATATCTCTGAGATGGTTAAGGTTTGTGACTATATAACTATCCACGTTCCATCCCTTCCTGAGACTAAGGGCATGATCAACAAAGCACTTATAGACAACATGAAGGAAGGCGCAATTATACTTAACTTCGCTAGACCTGATTTAGTAGTGAACGAGGATATCCTAGCAGGACTAGAATCTGGCAAGCTCAGAAAGTACCTGACTGACCTTCCAAGTGAAGATTTAGTCGGCAAAACTGGCGTAATCGCTACTCCACACCTTGGCGCTTCCACAGCAGAGGCTGAAGAGAACTGTGCTGCTATGGCTGTTGATGAGCTTATGGATTACCTAGAGAAGGGAACTATCAGAAACTCTGTTAACTTCCCTGCTGTTGAACTTCCAGCTAAGGAAGGATTTAAGAAGGTTAGCATTCTATTCAAGGGCGAACTCGATGTTGAGGCTGCTGTAAAGGCTGCTTATGGAAGCGTTGACGACGTATGCGTTGGCAAGAGCCGCTCAGAGTATGGTGCTGCGATTGCACTCGTACCTGCAGATGCATCTGGCGAGCTATCTGGAGAAGGAATCCTCAGAGTTCGCGAGCTGTAAGAAATACAGTGCTCAGGCTGTCGATTCTCTATGAATATGAAATGTGGCCTGTAATCTAGCAAACTTACTTGATAACACAAAACTGCTGGCAGATGCGTAACGCATTTGCCAGCAGTTTTAAATTCTTAATCAGATTAGCAATCTTGATTACTTCCGTAAAAAACGCACAGCTGACTTTCTCGCTTTCTCGATTGCTGCAGGTTCTTCACTTTCTACAGCGGATGAAGATATCCATCTTTTTCCAAATATGGTTTGTGCCGCTTCTATCATAATTCCCGAGGTATATAAATCCATTTCACTAGAAATTCCTTCGAGAAATGATAATTTAGTTCTTTCCTGTAATTCTTCTATTTTGACACGATGAAACATCATCTGCATAAGGCTAGATGCAGACCACGCACGGCAAAGCGCTTCCTCATCATAGAGCAACTGATGCGCAAGTAATTCAATTTCATTCGATGCTCCTATAAAGCCAATGGCAATGATGACTTTACAACGAAGGTTATCATCATTTGTATCTAAAAGCGAAACAAGAATATCACAGGCTTTATTACAAAACGGTAGATAAAATTCTCTATGCTTTAATTGCGATAATGCTTTTGCCAATAGATAAGCTGTGTATACTTTTACTTTTTCATCTATATTTTCATCCAGTTTCCCAAATAAAAGTACTATCCCTTCTCTGTCATGTTTATAAAAACCATTTTCAAGATGTAGATTTAAATTCAGTTCCCAGTCTTTGATAATAAGTTCATAGTGATATGAAATTTCATTACTTTCTGCTAAGTCGGCTGCAAATTTTATCCTCATGCCAGAATCGAAATCATTACTTTCCAACTCAAGATAGGATTTTTCTAAATCTGCCCTTGTAAGGTTGCTACGACGAGTTTTTTCGTCATTTATGTCCTTCTTTATTTTATCAACTGCTTCTGCTGCCATTACTTCCCTTTCTTATTGACCTAAAGTGCACCTAACAACCTATCAAGTCCAATTACACAAAAAAGAGGTTCAAAAAATTAAGAACCTCTTCTATAAAGCTATCTTTAAACCAAGATATTTACCGCATCGCAGACTGTCTCAATCTTGATATCACTTTCGCCTTCCTTGTACTCTCCATCGAGAGTCCACGGAACGTCGGAGCTCATCTCAAACCTGACAGTCTTTGCGCTATAAAATGCAATATCCTTAGTGTCTAAATCATTTGCCAACAGCGACCTTGCAATCGAATTCACATCTAGCAAGTTCTTAGGAGACTTGATAAGTAGAACCTCCATCAATCCGTCATTCATATCTACTCTGAATGAATCGAGCTTAAGCACTCCGCCTACGGATGTCGCATTACATACAGCACCAAACACCAAGTCCTCTTCAATAACACGTTCAGTCGGAAGTCCCTCGTCTGTGATAACCTTTACATGTTGGGATTTAATATTAACTATGTCTTTGATTCCTTGTAGCACATATGCAGTGTGCCCAAGTAAATTCTTTAGGTTCTGCGGCACTGAATAAGATGTGCTTGTAAAAGCTCCAAACGAGGCCACATACGAGAAGTAGCGCCCATTAAACGAACCTACATCAAGCGTAATAGACTCATCATTTGCAATAGCTTTTGCCGCTTCGATGATATTTTTCGATAAACCGATGCTGGATCCAAAATCATTAGTGCTGCCAGCAGGAATATATCCGACCTTGCACTTAGCACCCGAAGATATAACGCCATCAATCATCTCGTTGTACGTACCATCTCCACCTGCACAGGCAACCACATCGTACTCATTAGCATATCGATGTGCAAATTCTCTTGCGTCACCTGATTTCGTTGTCACCAGCACACTGGTTAAACACCCAGCATCTGAAAAAATCTGCAGAATATCACTTAAATTCTTGCTCGCCTGCATAGTGCCTGCACGAGGATTTAGAATAAATAGCAGTTTTTTTCTATCGATAGTTTCAATAATATTTAATTCTTCCATATCGTTCACCTCAAGTTAACCTGAGACTATAGCCCCACCAATTTATTAGAATTATTTCACTAGTACTCACAAGCTACAGCTTGCGGTGCGCCTTTCTCTGCTTTTCTTTACGAAGCTCTTCTTCGTAGCCTTTGACAAATTTACGGCTTAACTTAACTGCAATTGTTTCTAGTTCAGCGCCGTAATTATCATTACCCGATATAATGTATCTCTTTGATTTTTCCTCGCCAAGTAGCATCGACTTCTTTTCAATATACTCAATCATCTTTTCATGACTCAGCCTATTCCGCTGCATGACTTCATCCCATGCCTTATTGAACATCATCCCGACGCACAGTATCCACGAAATTATATAGAACCACAGCATCAGAGCGACAATCGACGCGAATGCACCGTACAGAATGTCGTAATTTACCGAGTAACTGATGTAATTTGCATATATCGTGGTCGCAATCAAAAGTCCAAACGACGAAAATACAGCCCCAGGAAGTATCGCTCTAATCGGTACTCTTACAAGTGGCAATATATAATAATTTAAAGTAATCATGGCGAAGAAAGATATCGCCACAATCGGTAGTTTTAGTGCAATAAGAGCTTTTGCGAGGATTCCACCATTAAATAACTTGTAAAATATATCTTCTCCATATACGAATACAACAAGTGTAAATGCTACTGCGAAAATTGTAATAGCAGCTGCGGGAACAGCTTTCAGCCTCTCTGCAAAGAAGTTGAATTTATAAGCACCTTCAGTTAGTGTATAACTCGTCAACCTAGAGAGCGAGAACTCCAGGGCAGAAGCTGACCAAAGCGCTAAGAAAATCATGATGAAGTTACCAAGCCTCACAGATGAAGCGGAAAATAGCCCCATTACGAACCCGCTAAGCTGCGAATCAACATTGTGGTTGAGCCAATTCTTTATAATATCTAATGATAAGTCAAAAACTCCTAGTACCTGTGAAAGCACTATGAGTGTTGGAACACTGGCCATGAAGAAGTAATACGCAACCTGTGCGGCAAAACCCGCATAATACTGGTCGTCGAACTGTCTGAATATGTGAAAGACAATTTTAATAAGATTGTCTTTATTCAGGCGAACTTTCTTTTTCTTCTCCTTGTCAATATTAATATTTGACTTATTTTCTGTCTCTTTGTTCATTGATAAGTTCCTCTAGCTTCAGAAGCGACTTAGCCCTATGGCTAATTCTGTTCTTGAGCTCTGCAGGCAGCTCACCAAAAGTCTGATCATATCCTTTTGGAATAAATATCGGGTCGTACCCGAAGCCATTCTCGCCACGCATATCCTCAGAAATGGAGCCTTCGCACTCTCCACGAGCAACAAGCTTCGTTCCATCTGGATATATAAGCGTAATCACTGACACAAAACGAGCCCCTCTTTCTTCGGTTGGGATACCGTCCATTAATTGAAGTAGTTTTACATTGTTGTCATGCGGAGTACAGCCTTCACCAGCAAATCGCGCTGAATAAACACCCGGCTTTCCCCCAATGCAATCAACGGCTATACCGCTATCATCTGCAACTACTATCCCGTCGCACTGTTTTGCAATCGTAGAAGCCTTTATGTAAGAGTTTTCTTCAAAAGTTGTGCCAGTTTCTTCTATTTCATCCTTTGGCAATCCCATCTCATCACGCGAAATAACATCCATGCCAAACTTAGAGAATATGTCGCGCATCTCACGAATTTTCCCTTCGTTCTGCGTCGCCAAAATCACTTTGTCCATCTACATCTCCTTAACAATACCCATTTTTTTGAAATAAAAGTCCGATTCACTTAAGACAACCTCGGTCTCTTATTCTCAAAAATCATAGTAATTATACCATAACGAACTGCTTATTTATGTATTTTATCTTGGTTTACAAATAAAACACGGCGTATTTTGTTAATGACGAATTTTTGGTATTATATTACTTGTAAAAGAAAGGATAATAGTGCTATGCAATTAATAGCTTCAAAAGTTTTTGTTATATTTTTATATATAGCTATAGGTTTTGCTGCGAATAAGCTTCGTATATTAGGAACAGACTCAATAAATCACTTGATTTCACTAGTTTTGAACATCACAACTCCATGCCTATTGATTTATTCAATCTGCGGTCAATCCATATGCCCTGATACATTTTCAAACACGATTATTATTATATTTCTCTCAATATTTATGTTCATTATATTCGGTGCAATATCGGTTAAAATCTCCAGATTATTTGGCAAGAAAAGCAACGATCAGCAAAATGTCTTATCGGTAGCTATGGTTACCTGCAATTCAGGTTTTATGGGCTTTCCTATCGCTCGCTCAGTATTTGGTCAAGTTGTGCTTTATTATTCAGTAGTCCAGAATATCGCATGTAACCTATACCTTTTTATAGGCTGCATGATTCAGATGAACCTCGGTGATAGCAAAGATGACTCAGGTAAGATTAGAGCCATAAGCAAAGAGACCATTATCAAGCCGTTCAAAAACGTCGTGACAATCGTCTCAATCTGTTCTGTAATTATTCTATTTTCTGGTATCAGGATTCCTGCCCCTGCCATGAATTTCCTATCATCTATCGGAGAAACAACTGTTCCGTTATCCATGATTATAATCGGTATCCAACTCGGCGATTGCAAACTCAGGGGTCTCATCACAGACAAAGAGTTAATTATTTCTAGCCTCGTATGTCTAGTGCTAGAGCCAGCACTTGCGATTGTCACCATTTGGTTTCTACCGCTAGCTAGCGTCTTAAAACTCACTATAGCTCTTTCATTTACATACCCTAGTGCTGTTCTCAGTGTAGCTTTAGCGGCTGCTGAACACAAGGATACTAAACTTATGTCAGAAGCCGTTGCCATGTCCACGATGATGTCGATGATTACACTTCCAATATGGATTATAGTTATTGGCCACTTATTCTGATATTCTATCGATGCCGAGCTCTTCTTCGGCTACCTTTAGCATGAGCGCACACTCAATTCTCTTTTTGTGAAGCTCACACCCAAAGTTGTAAACCTTGTTGATATCTCCATTAGTATGAAGATTATTAGCTGCACATCCACCAGAGCAATATAACTTAGCAAAACAACCACGGCACTTATCTCTAGTGTATAGGTTGTTATTGTATCTAAAACCGTCTATTATTTCCTGCTTTTCTATCCCATCATAGACATTTCCGACCTTGTAATCATCATCTCCCACGAACTGATGACACGGATAAAGGTCTCCAGACGGTGTAACCGCAAGGTATTCCGTACCTACACCACATCCGCTAACGCGCTTATAGATACAAGGTCCTCCCGTAAGGTCCACTGTATAATGATAGAAGTTAAATCCCTCGCCTCTCTTTTCTCTCTCTAGCATCTCAATGGCTAGTTTCTCATACTGCGCCTTCAAGATATCCAGATCTTCCTCATGAAGAGCATAATCGGTGCTAGGATCGCTGACAACAGGCTCTATACTGGTTTCTTTAAATCCAAGATCCGCCATAGCTAGCACGTCTTCAGCAAAATCCTTATTATGTGCAGTATACGTTCCACGCATATAATACTGTTTCTGTCCCCTATCCTCAGCTAGGCTCTTAAATTTTTCTATAATCTTGTCATACGTACCTTTGCCATCTTTACTCGTACGCATGAAGTCGTGTGTCTTTCGGCGTCCGTCCATGCTCAGAACGACATTGCTACATTCTCTATCTGCGAACTCGATTACATCATCATCAATCAGTACACCATTTGTAGTAAGCGTAAAATTAAAGTGCTTGTTATGCGTCTTCTCGAGCTCTCTTCCATACGCAACGAGTTCTTTGCATACGTCCCAGTTCAAAAGTGGCTCGCCACCAAAGAAATCAACTTCAAGATTCTTACGGCTTCCGGAATTTTCGACCAGGAAGTCAAGTGCCTGCTTACCAACTTCAAGAGACATGATTCCAGCTTTGCCACTGTACTCACCTTTACCCGCAAAACAGTATTTGCAGTCCATATTACATCCATGTGCGACGTGGAGACAGATTGCTTTAAGCACAGACTGTTTAGCTTTTAAATCGCCTGCAATCTCCTCAAATGGATCATCTGAGAAAAGCAGCTTCTCCGCCTTAAGTTCCTCGATATCAGCTATTGTCTCATCGACATCACTATCTGCAACTGAACCGTACTTAGCTTTTATCTCATCTATGATTTCCTCTCTAGGCACACCTTTGTCATACAAGGCGATTATATCGTAGGCTACCTCATCTACAGAGTGAACAGCTCCGCTATTCACATCCATCACTATGTTATATCCGTTTAATTTATACTGATGTATCATTTACTCTTGTACCATACCTCATAAAATTCATTTCGTTAATCTTCAATAATCGAAGAAATAGCTCAAACAATAAAAAAGCGCTGCAATAAGCAGCGCTTTCAGTTACTATTTGTTCTTAGCCTGTTCGCAATGCTGATTAGCAACGCTGCATGAAGTCTTGCTTGCGGACTGGCAAGATGTCTGGCACTCACCGCATCCACCAGAAAGTGTTGACTTTGCCATATTTCTTGTTGAAATTGTCTTAATTCTGCTCATTACGTTATCCTCCTAATTACTCGTTATAGAATATCAAATACGCTTAAAACTGTCAATCCTGACGCAGTTATTTGCATTTCATAATCATACTTCCGAATATACTCTGATTTTGAAAGTATATATTTATCTTTATTGCTTACTCCTGAGATTCTTCGGACTTCGCTTCAAGTTCATCAAGCGCCTTGATTAGCTCAACTGCATCAATTGCACCTGTAGCACAAAGTTTCTCGATAGCTGCAATCGTGTCCTTTGAACCTTTAGGTGTAGATTCAAGCTCCTTCTCTAGATCACTCAAGTCTAAAGTTTCTGTGCTTTCTGTACCTTCTTCACGCTCTTCGGTTTCTTCAGTTTCTACACTATCTGCACCTGTTCTGTCTTCAGATTCAGATGTCTTGACAACTCCTTCTGGATCCTCTGGTGCAGTTGATTCTGATTCAGCTTGCTCTGACGCACCAACCTCCGGTTTAGTTACTTCCAGCTCAGTAACCTCTGGTTCAGTTGGTTCAGCTTGCTCAGATTCATCAGCCTCTAGTTCAGTTACTTTCGATTCAATCGCCTCTGGCTCAGTTACCTCTACATATTCAGCTTCTGCAGATTCAACTGAATCTACAGAGTTAAGAGTCTCGGTAGCTTCCTCCGCGTTCACGCTAGAATAATTTGATACTTCCGCCCCAGGCACTTTTTCAAGAACCGATTCGTCAGCAACCGCATCGGCATTGGATGCCAAAGCTTCTTTTACATCAGAAGATTTGTCATTATCAGTCTTATCACCATCCGTTCTATCCTGAATCTCGCTTGATTCAGATGCAGAATGTGAGTTCAGAGATCTCTTATCAGCTGTAATCTCATAGTCGAACACAGCTTCAGTCTTCATGCTACGATTTAATATTCTGATTCTATCGGCCATCTTGCCATCTCCGGTAGCATTGACTGGAATCTGAATCGATACCCCTGCTTCGATCTCATATACCTCTTGTTGACCGTTTGTTGGTGGTAAATCCCACTCCTTAGTAACAGCATTAAACGACCTATGCAGGAATCTAACTCTTCCTCTCTTAACATCGATGTGATATATCACATCACCCTTTACACTAGGAATTAAGCATTCGCTCTGCTTTAGGCTGAGCTGCCCGCGAAGAGCAACAGTCCCCTTTGCTCTCTTATAAATAGCACCTCTATACTCTTGAATCTTTTTTGTCTCCGATTCTTTGACTATCATCACATCGCACTGTGCATGCCTAATGATGTATGATGCCGTAAGACCTATCGTGCTGCCTGCACCTGGCTTTGTAGACTTTGTCATGACAATCATCTCTGCGCCAAATTCCTTTGCCGCTTCGATAACTCTAGCTCCGGCACGACCTACTGCAGATCTCGTTATGACACTATATTTATCTATTGTCCTGGCAATAGAATTGAGTTTCTTGTCGAGTTCCTCTCGAATCTCTGCTTCCTCACCGAGAGAGAGCGCATATCCTGTATTTTCACGCACCATAACGAGCACAACCTCGAAAGCCTTCGGCGAAAACGTGGTTTTAAGCTGCTCAAGCGCTATTAAACTCCTAGGTGAACCATCAACTGGCACAAGAATTCTCTTCATCAAATCACCCTTACTACTTTCTAATAAGTACATTAATTTCCCATTTAAATATACAAATTAATTATACATTTTAGCGATATTAAAATCAAACTAAAGGGTGGCTAAACTATTTCAGCCACTTGTTTTTGGTCATTATCATCTCCTGTATAGCCATATATAACAGCAGGTACTCGTCATCCAGACTGCAGATTAGACTATTTTCAGTGAGCACATCTTCTTCGAAAGCAATTCTCGCATTTCCTGCAATCACGGCCTTCCTCACACCATCTATCGTGATGATGTAATTACAGCTAAGATTCGCCTTTCGCACGGCTCTAAATCCCTCTACATAAACACGTCCATCGCTCGTCTCAATAAAGTATGAATCACTATCGCTTTCAGTGTCTCTGTATAGAGTTCCATATTCTTCACCTGACATATAGAACTTAAATCCATTCTTCTCGGCTTTTGCAGATCCTGTAACCTGAGCGAGCATTTCACCAGTTTCTTCAATTGATTCATCACCTTCAGGTATCTCGTAGATTCTCACATTGAGAGGCTCATTTATCGTTCTCACATAGGTATACTCATTATCATCACTATCTCTATACAAACAGTCCGTGCTATTTGCATAGAAAAATTTAAATTTGCCCAGTGACTTAACAGCTGAATTATCGCCAACTTTGATTTTTTTTATTATTTCCGTTAAATCGTCAACCAAAACAGCACTCATCAACTTCCAGCTAGCAAAATGCGAATAAGTTTTGGGATTAACCGTCATGCTCTTCGTGTCCAGGACATCTTTAAAATGGGTTTCATTATCCGCATTTCTCACGATATGACTGAGTTCCGTGCCACTTTTAACGACAATATTATTTTTTTTATCCTTATAAATCGTAATATAGTCTTTGAATGGACTTGGTCCAAACATGATAGCATCTCCACTCGTAAAAGTGTTGCTCCCCATCCACGGACATCCTAAACATGTGTCAACAGTTCTTAGACATTCATAGATATGCTCTATAGTGATATCTTCACAGCCCTCAACGATTTTGTCATATAGGTTACGATCATTGTAGTGCTTTCCTCCTGTCGTCAGCCATATTGCCACTGCAAGTCCGACGAAAATACCACCTAAAATAAATTTCCCGACGGTGATTCCCATAATACCCATAGCCAGGCATAGGGCCATTAGAAGTCTGAAAAGTTTGTCTCCGTTCATACTCATTCCTTATAAGAGTGATGCAGGAATACCTGCATCACTCAAACACAACGCATTATCTCACTTTTAAAATTAGACTGTATTAGAGTCATTAAATATTTTTGATTAGCTTCTCTTTTTTGTTCATGATATGGCTATATCTTCTTAGTGCAACCATAGCATTCACCGCCTGCTCAGGTGTAGAGTAAGCAGGGATTCCCTTGTCTCTGAGTTTCATGATAGCTTCTCTGCATTCATTTCCACCCTGGCACTCCATAATGAATGGCTTTCCGAGATTCTTGTATTGTCTGTGAATATTAATTACAGTCTCAGTAATAGCCTCAACGTCAGTTACTGCAGTTGGGCAAACGGAAATCAAAATTCCATCAACGTGCTCATCTCTATATGCCGTTTTAAGTGCACCACCATACATATCAGAGGTTGCTGTTCCACTGATATCAACAGGGTTGAGAGGCGAACCGAATGCAGGCATGTAATTTCTGATATTCTCTCTAAGGTCTGGTGAGATATCCTTGAGCTCCTTTAAAGGCATGCCCAGTCTCTCAAAATGGTCAGCTGCTAGAAGTCCTGCACCACCTCCATTTGTGATGATAACTACATTGTCACCTCTCAGCGGAGGGCAGTTACCTAAAGCGAGTGAAGTATCTAAGAACTCCTGCCATGTCTTCTCGCGGAGAACACCTGATTCCTCGAATAACTTATCGTACTCAGCATTTGAATGACCCTGATTCTCAGATGCAGTATGAGCAAAAGCAGCTTTAACACCTATTTCAGAAGAACCAACCTTTATTGCAGTAATCGGCTTTTCGCACTCAAGGCAAGCTTTTTTAAATGCTTCAGGGCTATCTAGAGCTTCGATATAAACTGCGATGCATTTCGTATTAGGCTCTTTGTCTGCGTACTTAATCATCTCACAGAAATCAACATCAGCCTTGTTACCAAGTCCTACGAACATGCTGATGCCAAAGTGGTCAATCTGAGATGAGCCTAGCGCAGCTAGTAGGTTAGATCCTGACTGCGAAATCAGTGCAACTGGTCCCTTGTTAGGCAGATATGGTATAAATCCACAGTTGAAATCGTGGTATGGAGTTCCAATACCTACTAGGTTTGGACCTATCAGCGGAAGCTCGTGTTCACGGCAGAACTTGGTTATCTCATTTTGCAGGTCACCGTTTCCAACTTCCTTAAAACCAGATGATGAAACTACCGCTATCTTAACGTTTTTCTCAACGCAGTCTTTTAAAGCATCGAAAACACCCGTTGCTGGTAGCGATACGAATGCTAAGTCAACATCACCAGGAACATCCTTTATATTCTGATATGCTGGAATTCCAGCAACTTCTGTGGCCTTAACATTGATAGGGTAAAGCTCTCCCTCATATCCGCACTTTCTCAGTCCCTGGATTACCTTAAACCCAACCTTAGTCTCATTACGGCTAGCTCCTATTACAGCGATTGAGTTTGGCTTAAATGCGTACTCTAGTTTGTCAACGACGTATTGTCTTGCTTCCTTTACTTCCATTTTAATAATCTCCTCCTGCTTTGAAATAACCTTATAGCTTCGCCATGTAGCTTAGAGTTCTTATCAGCTGGCTTACATAGCTCATCTCATTGTCATACCATGCAACTACTCTAACTTCGTAGATATGCGTTCCGCACTTTTGAGCTAGAGTCTGAGTTGCATCAAACAATGAGCCATAGCTCATCCCGATAACGTCTGTCGATACTATTTCATCATCGTTGTAACCAAACGATGCATCCTGCGCAGCTTTCATTGCTGCATTGATTCCCTCTACTGACACCGAATCAGTCTCGTCCTTGAGGGTAGCATCTAGGATAGTAATGGATCCAGTAGCTACTGGAACTCTCTGCGCAGATCCAATTAGCTTTCCTGCAAGCTCTGGAATTACATTTCCAATCGCTTGCGCCGCCCCTGTGGTAGTAGGAACGATATTGATTGCCGCTGCTCTCGACCTCCTGAATTTAGACCCCTTATCCGGTGCATCGAGTATCTTCTGATTGCCAGTATAAGCATGGATGGTCGTCATAAATCCTGTGCGCAATTCTCTATAATCAGCGAGCGCCTTTGCCATTGGAGCGAGGCAGTTCGTCGTACAAGACGCCCCTGACACTATTCTATCTTCAGAAGTCAGAGTCTCGTGATTAACGCCATATACGATGGTCTTTAGATCATTTCCAGCAGGTGCTGAAATCAGGACCTTCTTGGCACCTGCATCCAGATGTGCCTGCGACTTCTCCTTAGACGTATAGAAGCCTGTGCATTCAAGCACGACATCTATTTCTAATTCTCCCCAAGGTAGATTCCTAGCATCTGACTCCTTGTAAATAGTAATTTTCTTACCGTCGACTGTGATTGAATCTTCGTCATTTTCCACAGTATGTCCCAGATAAGTTCCCTGTACACTATCGTATTTTAGCAGGTATGCCAGCATATCGGGAGATGTTAGGTCGTTGATTGCAACAACTTCGAATTCTTCCATCTCCATGACACGTCTGAATGCTAGTCTACCTATACGACCAAATCCATTGATAGCTAATCTAATCATATATCCCCCCTTATTACGTATTTAGTTGTAATTCATCTATTCAAATGGGAATTTGAAATCCATGCCGAGCGAGTCACGCACCTCGATAAACTCACGCTGTACATCCTCTCCCATTGGAACGCCTTTGTCTTTGCGGAATTCTTTTATATCCCACTCCTTCTCTCCAGCAGTGTATATTCTGTCATGACCAGGCGCTTTCTGAGACGCTCTAAGAGCTCTAAGTATATCGCCCGCAGTCTTCTCGCACACCTCTCTGCCAATCATCGCTTCAGGATCAATTACGATGAAGAAATGTCCGAGGTGATAAGGTCTTAGTTCTCCGTTCTCGCCTATACACGTCAAGTTCTTGAGGAACATACCTCCAGAAAGAGCTGCCGATAGCAGTTCAACGGCTGTCGCATAACTGTAACCTTTATATCCGCCAAGCTCCTCTCCTATTCCGCCGAGTGGAGCTAGCGCAGCTTCCCTATTATTCAGTGCTTTCAAGATGTAAGATGTATCAGTCAGCGCTGAACCGTCTCTTCCGATAACCATTCCTGCCGGAGTATCCTTGCCGATGCGCTCGTAAAACTCTAGCTTTCCTCTCTGTGTTATAGATGTCGCACAGTCAATTAAGAATGGATATCCTTCATCCGTAGGAATTCCAATCGTAAGCGGATTTGTTCCAAGCATATTTTCCACCCCGAATGTCGGTGCGATTGACGGTCTTGCATTAGTTCCTGTGATCCCTATCATGCCTTCATCAGTCGCCATAGAAGTCCAGTATCCCGCGATACCGTAGTGCGATGAGTTACGAACGGCAACGCAGGCAGTTCCGTACTTCTTCGCCTTCTCGATAGCCATATCCATAGCCATCTTACTAGCAACCATTCCCATGCCATCGTTAGCATCGAGCACTGCGGTCGTAGGAGATTCCCTGATAATATCCACCTCTGTAACTGGATTAAGGATACCTTTGTTGATGCGGTCAACGTAAATAGGCTTGAATCTATTTACTCCATGACTTTCGATACCTCTCCTATCGCTCTCCATTAGAACTTCAGCACAGATCTCGGCATCAGCCTCAGGAACTCCGAGTTCTGTGAATGCCTTTACCATAAAATCCTGCACAACATCCCAAGCTATATACGGACGAGTTTCTTTATCCATTAAGCACCTCCACAATGAATAAAATATACTGCAATATATTGTGAATCAGTCGATAATCATATGATAACGTCTGATTTCATTCTTTATAATTTCATTCTTTATAAATTAACACAAACCAGCTGAGTTGATACGAAAATTACGTTCTATCCCAACCTTTGTAGTCTCCACGCGTTGTCACCGTCCTGTACCCGATCTCCGCTAATCTCTCATCGAGCAACTGACGGCCTTCTGCTGCTTTGTCCTTGACCCCCACCTTGCCCTCATACAGAAGGTATTTACTCCTGGCATTATCCGGTGAAAGACTCGGCATTATAACATTCGCACCCGCAAGCACGCCCTTTTCACGACCCGTTTTGTCGATTGTACCAAGCGCTGTTGTCGCCGGCAGTAACGCTTTAGGGAACATTATCCTCAGCATACTAAGGCAATAAAGCGTCAGTTCAAGTGTTCCGTCAGCTTCGTTCCTAAACGGTGTATCCTTATGGTGTATAAATGGTCCGATTCCTATCATATGAGGATTCAGCTTCTTTAAATACTCAAAGTCGCTTGCCATCGTATCATAGGTCTGACCCGGTGAACCAACCATGAAGCCAGCTCCGATTTGAAACCCAATATCCTTCAGTACTTCGAGACATCTCATGCGATTCTCTAGCGAAAGTGACTCTGGATGAAGGCGCCTATAATGATCAATATCAGCAGTTTCATGCCTCAGCAGATATCTATCTGCACCGGCCGCAAAATATCGCTCGTAGCTCTCGCGTCCCTTTTCTCCAATCGAAAGAGTTAACGCACAGTCGGGATAGTGCGACTTAATCGAAGAGATAATTTCACACATCATATCATCCGTAAAATATGGATCCTCTCCACCTTGTAGCACGAATGTTCTAAGCCCTATCTGATATCCTATCTCACAGCAGCTTAGGATTTCTTCAAGACTAAGCCTATATCTCTCAACGTTATCATTACTCCGTCTAATACCGCAGTAATAGCAGTCATTTTTGCACGTGTTGGAATACTCTATGAGTCCTCGCAAAAATATATCGTGACCATAGTTACTAACTGCGATGCCCTGTGCTGTACTGCGTAGATACTCACGAACCTCATCATCTCTATCTGCAAGTAGCTCCACATATTCGTTATGTTCCAAAAGCCCGTCTTCAACAAGCTTGCGTGCTAGTCGCATAACTTCAGTCATTTTTCTAATCCCCCTACTAGATATTTTAACACAATGAAATATTATAACAACAAAAGAAAATGCGTGATTCTTTGAACGTTTGTACAAACAATTGTTGACACATATATTGCGTTAGGCTAAAATCAAATTAAATTGTATGCAACAAGATATATATTTAGAGAATTGCATACAGTATCTGCACAACTGGGAGGAAAACTGATGGACAAGTACGATAGCCTAAAGCTAGAAAATCAACTATGCTTTCCGCTGTACGCATGCTCTAAGGAGATAACTCGCAGATATAAGCCATTTCTGAGCAAGCTGGATCTCACATATACACAGTACATCACTATGATGGTACTATGGGAGACTCGCGAGCTGAGTGTTAAGGAACTCGGAGATAAACTTTTCCTTGATTCCGGCACTCTAACTCCACTTCTCAAGAAGCTTGAATCTAAGGGTTATCTAACTAGAAATCGTTCGGTAAAGGATGAACGCAATCTAATCATCAAGATTACGGACAAGGGTATGGCTCTCCGTGAGGAAGCGCTTGCCGTACCACAGGAGATTCGTTCATGTATTAGTCTTACTGACGACGAAGCTGCAGCACTGTTCAAACTACTTCATAATTTCATGAATACAATCGAGCAGTAAGAGCGAGTTCAGGCGCTTACATTGAACAACATCAAAGAAATAGGCAGGAGCGAATGCTCCTGCCTATTTTCATAATCAGCTAATTTTCGAGTATACATCTATAATCGTGATGCCTTGACTTTGGTCCACTTAATCTAATATCAATTAATATAATTTTGCTACTTTATGTCAGCATTTTTTGCCGCAACAAGGCCTTTTCTATACAGCGACTTAAGCATATCCACATCTCTAGTCAGAGTCTTGAGTTTCCCAATGCTCTCAGGTGCAATGATTTTTGCGACGCCTTCTTCCTCAAGCTTTTTGATAGCATCTAGCTGAGCATTGTAGGTTTCAGCTCTATGCTCGAGAAGCTCCGCCGCCTTAGGATATTGCCTGGCAAGTATCTGTGCCATCCGCTTGTCATTAGTATCCACTCGATATCCATCCTTAGGTCTAGTGAGTATTATCACAAGCTCATCGCATCCATCGTCTAATGCCTTCTGGTAAGGAATAGGGTCCGCAAGCCCTCCATCAAAATATTCAACTCCATCTATTTCATACGGTTTATTGACAACAGGCACCGAGCTAGAAGCATTTATCGGATCATAGTTATTCAAACTCAGATCATCTTTCGTAAAGTACTTAGTCTTACCTGTGTTTGCTTCTGCAGCCACTAATGTAAAGTCTGCAGGATTAGCCTTCAGCTTCTCGTAGTCAAGCGGATACTCACCGCTACTGTTTGAAAGTTCATCCGAAACGTAATCGAGATCCACATATGAACCCGTCTTGAAGAAATTATCAAAGCTCATATATTGCTTACGCATCGAATACTCCGTATAAAACTCATAATTCCTATGCTGCTGCCCAGCAAGGAAGGAAGATATATTCGCACAGCCTGCCGATACACCATAGCACTTATCAAAAGTTATTCCGTGCTCTAAAAAATAATCGAACACTCCTGCTCCAAATATATCGCGTGTACCGCCACCAACATCTATAACGCCTCTCATGTCTTACCCCCTTTTTTATAAAAAGTTCTCTATTTTACATATTTATCAGTTTCGATCTGAAGGTCATCCCTAATTTTAAGTTCCCAACCTTCGATATCGACTACAGTTACATTGCAGTTTCCGACGTGTTCCGTCCATAAATCGCTGAATTCCATGCCTCTCATATATAGGAGCATCATGTGAATTGCCGTTCCGTGAGATACCGCCAGTATATTTCCTTCATCGTTCTCATCTCGCACCCTCTCAAGGAACCTCTTTACCCTGAATTTAAGAGTCTCTAGTGACTCGCCACCTTCTGGGGGCATGTAATTGCCTGGAGACAAAAATATATTGTTCTTACTACCCTGAAGTTCTTCATACTTTCGTCCTTCATTTATCCCGAAGTCGATTTCCGTAAGATCATCGTCTATTATAAACTTGTCTCTTGTCTCCGAGGTAGCGATTTCTGCTGTTTTGATTGCTCTCTCTAGAGGGCTACAATAAATCTTGTCGAACTTAATGCCACGTTCGCGTAGCAGCTCTCCAACCTTCTCTGACTGAGCAATCCCAACATCGTTCAATTCTGTTTGCATGTGACCTTGAAAGCGCTTCTCGCTATTTAGGTCGGTCTGCCCATGCCTAAGAATATATAGCCTCATAACGAATTAACCTTTCTATTTTAATTTATTAGTAATATGCAGCCTAATTGCTTCTTTATGTATATCGTCTCGACGCATTTACCCTGATGGACAAGCTATAATTATTTCTTTCTATGAAAATAATCTTTTACACCATCTACTATATGTTCAATCTCATCAAGTCCTGGGAATAAATGCTTATCATGAATCTTATCTCGGAGTTTGTCCTTATCTTCTCCCTCTCGGCGAATCTTCATGATTCTCTCCCAGATTTCAGGATAATCAGTCTTCAGGATTTCTCTGTGCCTAGCTCTCTCTTCTGCAAAAGCATTATATGCATCAGGGAATCTACTTCTAAACTGTTCTTCACGGACAATTCTCGTCCTGATGATTTCATCGAGTTCCTCGGAATTTCTATCGTTAATCTGCATGTCGAGCTTTGCGTGATATAGCAGAATCTTTTCTCGTACTCGTTGAAATTTTTCGAGATCTATCTTGCCGAGTTCGAGAAGATGTGCAAGTTGGAATTCTAGGAAATCTAGGAACTTCTCCTCGTCAATCTCACTCCAGTTACTGCCAAGCGCATTTCGCTCAGCCTCGCGAATCATATCCTCATCTACTCTTTCAAGACTAATAAGTTTATCTGCGAGCGAATTAGCAACCTCTTCCATCCTAGCTTCTGCTTGATCACCATATGCCCATTCAAACTCAGCAATCTGAGAGCTTCCAGCCGAGCCATTGATGGATATATAGCAGACATCGCCCTCGCAATCACCTAGTTCATATGGCTTATTTATACCCACCGACTTTAGTGCCTGATAAATGTGTGGGACTATAGCGTAGTCTTTGAACATCTGCTCCGCTCCGAAAGCACGCAGTTGATCATTTAAATTTCCAGAGTGCTCGGTAAGAAAGAGCTTTATGCCACGCTCTTTATATTTTGTATATAAAATCATCAACCGCTCTACAGCTGTGACATCGATGCTCGTGATGCCACTTGCATCAATAATTACGGCCTTCATGTCGTCGGTTACCAAATCATCAATCTCGTCCTTGATCGTATTCGCATTGGCAAAGAACAACGCTCCTCCGAATCTGTATATAAGCACCCCTTTAATCTCACGAGTACCCGTAGTCCTGTCGACAGGATAGAACTGATCTTTCTCAGGAATATACCCGAGTCTACTTCTAGGGGGATTGGATGCTCTGATGATTACTGTCACAAAGGAGAGGATAATTCCTATAAGCACGCCATATATCGTTCCAAAAATTAAGACTGTGAACATCACCACATAGAATATCTTCCATTCAGTTCTGTCAACCTTGCGCAGCTTAGCGGCGAGATCAAATTCAGTGCTGCTGATGAGTGCAGAAATCACTATTGCAGTCAGAACCGGTACTGGAAGCATGTGTATAAAACCTGTACCAAAGATCAGAATTATCATCATCGTAGCTGCCGCAGATATCGACATCACCTGTGACTTCACGCCGAACTGATCAGCTATGTTGCTCCTCGAAACACTTCCATTTACAGGGCAGCAGCCAACGAGACCACCTGCTAGATTACTCATCGCGTAGGCGAGAATCTCCCTGTTATTATCGATTTTATCATCATACTTAAGTGCGAAGTTATTGGTTGCAAGAAGAGTCTCAGCGATGATTACGATTGCTATGATAAGCGTTTGAAGCATCATAGTTCTAACATTCCCATGAACCAGCGAAATGTCAGGGATAGCCAGAGGCGGCAGCCCTGCCTTCACCTCCGGAAGCATTTTAACTCCGTACTGTCCAAGGTCCATAGCATAGTTCAGCCCCGCCCCAGCGAACATCATAACTGCACTCATTGGTACAGCTGGGATAAATTTCTTAGATCCCAAGATTATGATGATCGTACCGAGCCCAAGCACAAGTGACGGAATATGGACTCCTACACTTGCTGTTTTATAGATATGAATTAAGAGCTCGTGGAGTTCTCCACGCCCTGCATCCCCGCCATATAGTTTAGGAATTTGCATCAATATAATCGTGCAGCAGATACCCGTTATGAAGCCTCCCATTACTGGCGATGAGATGAATTTGACCAGCCTACCGAGTCCAACTAAGCGTGCTATCAGTATCCAGGCAGCAGTAAATAGTGTTATTACAGGTATTATCCTCACCGCATCTTGCGATTGATATGCAATGCCCATCGAATATAGCATGCCTCCAACAAGTGCAGCTGGGGCAGCATCAACCCCGAAAACGAATCTCGGTGAACTCGTTATCAATCCGTACACCAATATAGGGAGCAGTGATCCATATAGACCATAAATTGGCGGAAGCCCTGCAACTAATGCATACCCGATGGAAATCGGAATGGACACTAGCGCAACGATGATTCCGGCAGGAATATCTTTTTTTAAAAAATGCAAATCATACCCTTTTAGCGACATCTATCTCCCCTATTACGTACGTCACTTTGTAGCAAAACGCACACCCTCATCATAAACTTTAGTGTGTATTATACATCAGTTGCGTGTTAAAATTATGATATGAATAGAAATAGATTAGGATTATCGGGTATAGAGGTTTCAGCTGTAGGTATGGGAACGCTTACGATGGGTTTCTCGCAAAAGAATCTTTCCACCGACGAAGGTGCTCGCATCATCGTGCATGCGGTAAAGAGCGGTATTAACTTTCTTGATACTGCGCAGTATTATGACACCTATAGATATCTTAGACCTGCGCTAGATACAATTAAATCAGATGAAAACTTAGATATGCCGGTTGTCTGTAGCAAGACTCTCGAATCTGACTACGAGAGTGCATCAGCTGCAGTCGATGAATGCCTTTCTGAACTTAATCTCGAGAAGATAGATATTTTTCTACTTCACGAAGTTCGAGGAGTTGTCGACCTTCATGAGAGAAGCGAGGCTTGGAGGGCGCTTAGGGACAAAAAAGCCTCCGGCTTAATTAGGGCAATCGGAATATCGACGCATCATGTTGATGCATGCCGTGCAGCGGCGAACTTAGACTCGTGTGATGTGATATTCCCACTGATAAACAAAGCTGGCATGGGAATCAGAGACGGAGAGGGCCCTGGTACACGAGATGATATGGCTGAAGCGATAAAGCTCTGTTCAAATCATGGCGTTGGAGTATTCACCATGAAGGCTTTCGGCGGAGGAAATATCATTGAGGATTATGTAGAATGTCTTGATTACGTAACTTCACTCGAGGGTGTGGATGCTGTGATGATTGGCATGGGAAGTCTGGATGAAGTCGACACTGCAGTTAGTTACTTTGAAGGAAATCTCGGCAGCGATTACAGACCCGATATCAGCAAGAAACGCATGATGGTCGACCAGAGTGACTGCGAAGGCTGTGGAGCATGTAAGGCCCGCTGCGTCAGTCAAGCTATATCCTGGAATGATAGTGGCCTAGCAGAAATCAGCGTTGAAAAGTGCGTGCGATGTGGCTACTGCGCACCCGTTTGCCCTGTCAGAGCTATTGTTTTTTTATAGTATTTAAGAAATATATTGATTATCCGTCTTGTACTAATTGTGCAAAATTGATATTATGTTCTTATGTATGGACTTGAAAGGAGAACTTTATGGAATACCTAAGATATTATGATGAGATCGTTTCTCGCCGCCAGTCGTGCCGCGATTTCGCAGATACAGTAGTTGATGCTGCTTCAGTTGAGGAAATTAAAGCTTATAACGAAGTAGTGCCAAAGCTACTTCCTGAGATTTCTACCGAGCTTCATTTCTTCGGTGGCGATGTGGCGGATTTCCTTGGAAGCAGCGTAGGATATAACGGCTTTACTGTAAAGGCACCTAACTACTTAGCGCTTTACTCAGAGGAAGCACCTCATTATCTAGAGAATGCAGGATTTATCGCACAGGGTCTAACACTTAAGCTCACACAGCTTGGATTCGATGCTTGCTGGCTAACTGTAAACGATGCAGAAGCAGCTAAGGGCGCACTCGGCATTGATACTGATAAAACTCTTGCAGTATTTATCGCATTTGGACACGGAAACAAGGCTAAAAAGGACGTTCGTCTCGATATCAAGAGCCCATCCAACGTTACGATGGTTTCTTGCGAGAAGAAGGTTGCACCTAAGATTAGCATGCAGGACCTTCTATCTTACAAGGTATATGGAGAGCCAGTTAACATGGAGCTTCTGTACACTGAGCTTGAAGATGCACTTTTATCAATCGCTGTTGCACAGTCATTCTTCAATCGTCAGCCATACAGAGTAATCGTTGATGATGATATCGTATCGCTAATTGGTCTAGACGACGAGCTCACAACTACTGAAGACCAGCTTCTCAACTACGGAATTGCAATGTTCAATTTCTATGCAGTTCTTGATTCAACTAGAGCTGGTGTAAAGATGTGGAGTTTCGACGAGGCAGGTAGAGATCTAAAGCTTCCTGAAAACGCTCATTACATCGCTAAGATTAGAATTTAATCTAGATCAATTGACCGCTAATATATGAACAAGACCTAGGATTTGGAATCACATAGTTCCAGTTCCTAGGTCTTTTATTTTGAATTATTTTCCTAAACGAGTGTTATATCGCCTTTCCATCGAGCAAAGCTTCTATCAGTTCGTCGCTCTCGTCATATACGAGCTTAAGCGAAAAGAAATCATCTCGCTCACTTAGAAGTCTAAGAAATATCTTATCTCCTTCCCACAGCTCGAGGTCTAGCAACTTATCCTTTGGCACCCACTCGAGGACGCCTTCATCACACGGCACTTCCTCTCCTACAAATCCAGTCGCCGTAAAGAGATGCATGTACTCGACCATCTCTTTTTCACCGCTTCCGTAGATAAAGGTAACTATGCCTCGAAACTTGTAGTCTGTAAGCGTGTACCCCGTCTCTTCACGTACTTCACGAAGTAGACAGTCATCGGGACTCTCTCTATCTTCGAAATGACCTCCGACACCAATCCATTTATTATGGTTTATATCATTTGCCTTGATGATGCGATGTAGCATAAGATACTTATCATCATTTTCAATATAACACAGCGTGCTAAGTCTAGCTTTGTTCATTAAGATGCCTCCACTTCGTCAAATTGTGAGTTATACAGATCAGCATATGCTCCGCCTTCTAAGAGAAGTTCATCATGCGTTCCTTGCTCTATTATATCACCGTGGTCCATCACGAGTATGAGGTCAGCATTTCTGATGGTCGATAATCGGTGTGCTATGACAAAAGTTGTACGTCCCTTCATAAGCTGATCCATGGCTTCCTGAATCCTAACCTCTGTTCTTGTATCAACCGAAGATGTGGCCTCATCAAGAATCAGAAGCTTACGGTCTGCAAGAATCGCTCTCGCGATGGTTAGAAGCTGCTTCTGTCCTTCTGATATGTTGGTTGCATCTTCGTTTAAAACCATATTGTATCCGCCAGGGAGAGTCTTGATGAATCGATCTGCCCTTGCCGCCTTAGCAGCAGCTATAACCTCTTCATCGCTCGCATCCTGATTCCCATATCTGATATTCTCCATAATAGTATCTGAGTACAGCCAAGTGTCCTGAAGAACCATAGCGATATTATTCCTCAGACCATGACGGCTCATCGTACGAATATCATTACCGTCAATTTTTATCGACCCACCATTTACATCGTAGAAGCGCATCAATAGCTTCACTATTGTGGTTTTACCCGCACCTGTCGGTCCGACGATAGCGATTTTCTGTCCCGGTTTAACACTAGCACTAAAGTCGTTTATGATAATCTGGTCTGAATCATAACCAAATTTCACATGCTCGAATTCGACAACCCCTTCTACATTGAGGGTACTAATGGCATCATCAGGATCCCTAGGTTCCTCTTCCTCTGCTAAAAATTCAAATACGCGCTCTCCTGCCGCTCCCATCGACTGTACCTGATTCATAACCTGAGCAACCTGTGAAAGTGGCTGCGTAAGATTACGAACATATTGTATAAACGCCTGTATATCTCCGATTCCAATCACATTCTTGATTGCCAGTATGGCTCCTGAAATAGCTACCCCCGCATATCCGAGATTTCCGACAAACATCATAACAGGCTGCATTATGCCCGATATGAACTGAGACTTCCAGGCTGACTCGTAGAGAATCTCATTTGTATCATTAAATGTCTTCTCCACTGATTTCTCTCTGTTAAAAGCTTTTATCACGAGCTGCCCTGCAAAACTTTCTTCTATCTGTCCGTTTATATTGCCGAGGTACTCCTGCTGCATTTTGAAGTGTTTCTGCGACGCCTTGATTATTAAACCGAGCAGAAAAATAGACACTGGAATCGTAACAAATGATATCAATGTCATAAGTGGCGATATGGTCAGCATCATTACTAGCACCCCTATAACAGTTGCCACGGATGTAATAATCGTGGTTACACTCTGGTTTAGCCCCGTCCCCAAGGTGTCTACATCGTTCGTAATCCTCGACAGCACATCACCGTACTGGTGACTCTCAAAATACTTCATCGGCATGCGGTTAATCTTTTCAGATATATCTCGCCGTAAGTTATATACGATTTTCTGAGTGATCCCGGTCATTATCCACCCCTGCACAAAGGTCAGCACCGCACTAAGTGCGTATAAGGAAGCAGTTAAGACCAAGATCTTACCAATCGTAGTAAAATCAATGTTGCCTGTCCCTTTGATTTTATACATCAGACCTTCTGCAAGTACTGTGGTCGCCCGTCCCATCACCTTAGGTCCGATTACCTGAAACACTGTACCTGAAATTGCAAACAATATAACTACTACGAATGCATATTTATAATTTCCACTATAACTAACTATCTGCTTCATAGACTTGCTGAAATTCTTTGGTTTCTCAGAAGGTGCTCCTACTCCTGGACCATGACCTCGCTTAACTGGAGCTGGTTTCTTATTCGTATTTCCTGCCATTATTCCACCTCCAATTCGCTCTTTGAAAGCTGCGATTCAGCTATTTGTCTATAGGTTTCGCAAGTCCGAAGTAAATCTCTATGCCTACCCTTTCCAACGATTTCTCCTTCATCGAGAACGATAATCTGTTCAGCATCTATAATCGTGCCAACTCGCTGTGCGACTATGATTTTAGTCGCTTCCTTCTCATGCTTTGCAAGCACTCTTCTGAGCTTCGCATCCGTCTTCATATCGAGTGCTGAAAAACTATCATCAAACACTAGAATCTTGGGCTTCTTGGCAATCGCTCTTGCGATGGAAAGTCTCTGCTTCTGTCCGCCAGATACATTTGATCCACCCTGTGCAATTGAGCTTTCAAATTCATCTTCCTTTTCCTCGATGAACTCGAGAGCCTGTGCTATCTCCGCAGCTTCACGGACCTCCTCTGGTGTAGCAGCTTCGTTTCCAAATCTAATATTTGAATCGATAGTGCCCGAGAACAGAATACCTTTTTGAGGCACTAGCCCGATTTGATCTCTGAGCGACTTCATGCTGATGTCACGTATATCCCTACCATCTAGTCTAATGCATCCAGCGGTTACGTCAAAGAATCTCGGTATCAGATTAACTATCGTGCTCTTGCCTGAACCTGTGCTTCCGATTATCGCAGTGGTTTCACCTGGATTTGCCGTGAAGCTTATACCTGATAGAGCATCCTCATCAGAGCCTTCATATCTAAATGAAACGTTATCAAATTCCAATCGGCCTGAACATTCATTAATAACAATTGCATCAAAACTATCGACCACCGATGATTCAGACATAATCACTTCATCTATCCTATTAGCTGCAACCCCAGCTCTCGGAATTAGTATAGACATAACAGTTAGAATCATAAATGACATTACTATCATCATAGAATATGTGAGAAATGCAGTCATTGATCCAACCTGCATATTACCCGCGTTAATTCGGTGCGAAGCAACCCATACAATTGCCACGCCAAGCAAATTCATCAGCATCATTAGCATCGGTGGCATGAAGGTCATAATCCTATTGGTAAATAACTGAGTCTTCATAAGATCAAGGCTCGCCTTATCGAAGCGTTTTTCCGCCGATCGCTCCCTTCCGAAGGCACGAATTACCGGGATGCCGGTGAGTATCGAGCGTGAAACACTATTTAGAGCATCCACCAGCTCCTGCATGATGCGAAATTTTGGCAAGGCAATAATCATAAGTATTAATACTATAACAACTACAGTAGCTACACCGAGCGCAATCACGTAGCTCATATGTGCCCCCGTCTCAATCACCTTGATGATTCCCCAGATTGCTAAAATAGGCGCGTAAAGCACCATACGAAGCATGATTGTCGTTGTCATCTGCACCTGCTGAATATCATTGGTAGCTCTCGTAATCAAAGAAGATGTCTGAAATCTATCCATCTCAGCGCTTGAGAAGCTCATGACTTTTTCAAAGACCTCTCTTCTGAGAGTCATGCCTATCTTAGCTCCGACCTTCGAAGCTATATAGGACGCTAAAATGGCAGCTGAAATCATCAAAAATGTGACGAGCATCATCTTAAAAGCAGTGTGACGCAGATATGTCTTTTGTACGCCATCTATATCTACTCCGGCTTCCTGAGATGCGCTAGTTGCATAAGCTATACCCATAGACCTAAGCGTCTTATCGCCAACGGACGATATAGTCTTATCCATATCACTCCTTGATTTATTAATCTCCGATTCATCCATCTCTCCGCTAGCAATATGCGACTGAATCAGGGGACGCATGTCAACGTAAGTATGCACTTTACCGCTCTGGTCCTTTGCTTTAAACGACTTGATATCCACCTTCATCATATTAGCAATTTCAGAAATAGACATGTCATCTATGCGCATAGCCATCGCCTTAGTTTCTGGTCTAGCACTTAGCTGCTCCTTTACAGTATTCTTAAACTGCTTAACAGTCATATGACCGAGCTGATAACTAAGAACTATCGGTTTAAGCAATGTTCTATCAAGCTTATTTAGTTTCTTTTCATCCTTAACCACGAGAGTGTAATTCTCGCCATCCTTCTTGTACGAGGACGACCAAAGCGCCTTCTCGCCATCATTCATGAAAATCTGCGCTTCCCTATACTCGTCTCCCTTAATCTTGCTCGGCATTATGTGCTCAACACCTTTGTTCTGAATACCAGTGTCGATAATCTTCTGCATATAGCTTGGAATCGAAATGTCTCCAAATGCCTGAACCACAAGTACTACGAGAAGCGTCAGAACAGCCATTTTGTATGGCTTTAAATTCCTAATTAATTTTATCATCTGTTACTTCTCATCTCCCTACTGATGTATATCCTTGATCTTATCTTCGCTCACAGCCCTACCATCTTGCATGCTTTCGCTACCAATTAGTTCCTTCTGTAATTCTTCTTGGGCAATCTCAGATAGCTCTCCGATAAGCTCTATAACCTCGGCTACTCTATCTTCCCCAAATCTCTCGAAGACGGTTTCGAAATATTTATTTATTCTTTTTTTATATTCTCTTATCTTGCTATACCCATCTTCAGTTAGAAACACCAAGGTATTACGCCTATCACTCTTGTCGATTCTCCGCTCTATGATGCCTTTTTCTTCCAGACCTGCTAATGCCCTGGATACACCTGGCATCGTCATGCGTACCGCTTTGGCTAAATCAGAGACCTTAACCCCCTTCATCTCAGGCAGCTTTATATCGAGATCATCGCTAAACTCACCACATTTTCCAGCTTCACATCTACATAAAGCGAACACGAGCATGTGCTCGCTCGGGTTAAGCTCTGGGACTAGACTCCAAAACTTAATCTTATGGAAGTTATGCATCTGAAGCAAAAATTTAGATTGATATTCTTTCACTTAAAACTCCTTTTCAGCAAAAAACGTTTATTAACGGAATTGCACTATACGTTACTAACCTCAAAATTAATCAAATGTTCTTTAAAGCAAATCAATTAACATTGTTAACTATTCTTAATGTTAATGATTATATTCTTATCCATCGTGCTAGTCAACATTTTCCCATTAATCCGATCTTCTTATTTTCTTATTCCCCGTACATTACAACGGTTACACGTATTTTAATGCATTGATAATCTCTATTTAGAATAATTCTGTATTGATTATCTGTATACATATTTTAAGACTTTACATAAAGAAATATAATTATCAATTGGAATTCATATAAAAGGAGGCTATTTTGCTACTTAACATATCTGGTTTGTTTATAGGATTGCTGTTCGGCTTTCTACTTAAGCGCGGACGATTCTGTCCTACTGGAACGATACGAGATATCTATCTTGAGAAGAAATACTATAATGCAGTCCTCATCTTGGCGATAATCGCAACTGAAGGACTCTTTTATCACATAATGGTTGGAAGCACTGTAATTCCATCACCATACTTCGGTTGCTATTCAATGGTTGCAGTTCCTATAGGTGGATTCATCTTCGGAATCGGAGCGGTGCTCACCAATGGCTGCGTTACGAGCACTCTCGTCAAGGTCGGAGACGGGCGAATCATCGGAATATTATCGCTTATAGTTTTTGCAACGACTGAATACTTTACAAACAAGTGGATTTTTAAGCCATTTACGCAAAAGGTTATGGGACTACAGGAGGTATACGACATCGATTTGTTTGATATGCCTTTCTCCCCGATACTAATATTTGCGCCATTGGCTGTGCTGCTATACATCATCATGTTTCGTCATTACCGAGCGCACAGACCCAAATACAAGTTGCCGCAAAGCTACACAGGGATGCGCCACGTCTTCTGCGAAAAGATTTGGAGTCGCGAGGTAACTGTCATACTAATCGGCGTGCTGATGGCTGCTGCATTCTACTTCAGCAACCTCACCGGCAGAAATGGTGGAATCTCAATTTCAGACCCGGTATTATCGTGGTTCAACATGATAACAGGCACTCACTCAGAACCTATCGGATGAGTTGTCTATAACAAAACCGACGGTGTCGGTTGGGATAATTTGGTGATCGTAGGAATAATCATAGGTTCATTCTTCACAGCTTTCACTAGTAAAGAATTTTCGATAGTCAAGACGGATAAGAGAATCGTAATAAAAACTGTAATTGGAAGCATGCTCATGGGAATAGGTGCTGTATGGGCAAAGGGCTGCCTTATCGGGAACGGGTTGGTCGCAACTTCACAGCTTGCGACAAGAGCCTGGCTAGCACTGCTATTCATCGCACTTGGAATCTGGTTTGGCGCATGGTTTATGTACGTACGTGGCTCCAAGAGTGCAAGAGGTTAATCGAGGCTATAAAGGATTATCGAGAGTATAGAATTTTATGAAACCAATAGGTATAAAACATTAATCTATCATCAGGAGGAACGACGATGGAAAATATTAAACTAGATACTAAGGGAATGGACTGCCCGCTGCCACTGATAGAGCTCAAGAAAGCTTTAGGTGATGCTGAAGATGGACAGATAATAGAGGTTGAGTTCACTTGCCCTGATGCAGTGGTAAATCTACCCGGTTACTGCGAAGAGCACAATCATGAAGTTCTAGACTTCGACAAGCAGGATAACAAATCGTGGAAGCTCACCGTCAAGAAGTAACATACGGGGAACTAGAAACGAAAGTAAAATTTAAAAAACTTGGGAATAGGGAAACAGGATTAATTTATCGATGAACAGAATAAAACAAATGAGTCTCATGCAAAAGGTGCTTGTGCTACTGCTTGTAATAGCTGTTGCTGCACTAATAGTTGCTGTGAGTTTAAACATGAGCGGAAGCTCAAAGTCCAGTAAGGATAAGAAAGCAAAAACAAAAAATAAAAAGCAAATAGAAGCCGCATCAGACAGCTGCAGCTCTGAATCCGGAGATTCTGCGGTGGCTTCATCCGAAACGAGCAAGGGAAGCGATGACAAGAAGGATAAGAAAGATGACAAGAGCAAGAAGGATGCTGCAAGCAACAAAAGTTCTTCCTCTTCATCAGGATCAAGCTCATCCTCATCTCATTCGTCTTCAAGCTCGAGTAGCTCTTCGGGGGCATCATCGCACTCTCAGCCGCAGCAACCTGCTGCCAAGAGAACGAGAACTGTGTACATAACTAGAGCAGGGCGCTACTACTCAACTGGTCAGATTGCAGCTGCAAGGCAGGCATGGTTATCTCAAGGCAACACATGAGATGGTCGTTACAACATCGTAGGTGTTGAACAGGAAGAATATTAGACAATAGTATTACTGCAATAGAACAGCGAGGGTATAACCCTCGCTGTTATTGTTTTATAAATATTGCCTGTACGGCAGAGACTTAGTTGCTCTCACCTTCTTGGAGGTCTTTGTACTCCTCCTCGACTATGACTTTACCCTTCCATACCTTGAGTCCATTAAACTCATATACGTTGGTATAACCCTGCTTCACAAGACGCTTTGCAACCCTCTTGCTCAGACCACCGTAATCGCAGTAAAGTAGGATTTTCTGGTTCTTATCAGGGAGTTCCTTTACTTCCCCCTTATCGAAGTCTTCGTACCATACAGGTATAGAATTCGGAATATGGCCCATTCCCCAAGCAACCTTGCCTCGTACGTCGATGATTTTAGCATCATCCTTTTCAGCATTTTCAACGAATTTAGCAGCCTCCTTACCAGAGATATGCGTGTATCCGTCCTTATTCTTCTTGTCATCTGCACCCTTCTTAGTGCAGCCGGCTAGTAGCGCTGTACTTATAGCCAGAATTATAATAATCGGTATTATCTTTCTCTTCATATTTTCACCTATTCCCAGTGACCTTCTGAAACAACCACGGTTTCAGTCCATGCAGGTACTTTTACAGTCTTAGTTCCCCAGACTGGATTGTAGTACACATGGTTCCCATCTCAAGGATTTGGTTTATGAGCTTGCCATGCTGAAAGATTTGGGAATGATCTTCCGCATTGACATACATAGCTAACAATATATCGTTTCTCTTTAGTAGTTTCTGGATGCGTTATAGTCTTAGTAACTGCAGGTACCCAGTGTTTTTTCTTGCCACCATCGCTACTGCTCTGGCTAGTTGTGCTTGTACTCGATGAGCTGCTTTTTGTAGAACTACTGCTAGATAAACTCTTTTGCTTAGACAGCTTTTCGCTAGTCTTATTTTCCTTTTCGATTAGATTTGTCGTCGCACTTGCGTCAAACGACATACCACTTTTCTCTGCAATCTTCTGACCTATTTCATTTGTTAACAGAGTAAGATCACTGTCACTCTTTACCTTATTGAACTTCTTCTCATATGACTTCAGGATTTTACGTGCTTCTTCAGCTTTGCTCCCATCCATTGCATCAATCTGCTTTTTCAGAAGCCTTTTAAAAGCCTTTATTTTATCCTCTCTAGTTGAGATAGACTTAATCTGAGACTTAAAATCTTTTAGCAGTTTTTTGATAGATTTGTCATCTTTAGCCTTATCAATTTCTTTCGAGAATTCCTTCTTAAGGTCTTTGACGATTGGCTGTTCCTCTACCATGTATGATTCTATCTTAATGCCCTTGACTGTTTCAAGCGCTTGTTTTCTTGTCTGTTCAGTACAGCCTGATAAAATCACTGATAGAGAAACAACTATTATTATCATCAAAGAAAGCTTTTTTAATATAAATAGCTTATTAATCTCTCTCATATTCCTTTCCAGTATCTTCCCTCTAATTCTCCTTACGTCTCTTAAGTAAGATAGATAGTACGGATATTGACGAAATTAATAGCACAGCATGTAGAGCGTAATTTCCTGGATCACCAGTCTTTACAACTCTACCTGCTCTTACCTTAGCAGTCTTGTCATATGTAACAGCGCTCCTACGAGCCGTAGAGTTAGAAACTCTCGGTGCGCTACTGTTTGAACTTGTATTATTTACAGCACCATTGTTGCTACGCACTGCTGCAGGCTTAATTGTAAATGTAATCGAAGATGACTTTGTGTCGGCATCGAAGTATGCAGTAAGTGTGTGTCTACCAGCAGATAGCCTGTCCACAAAACTCTTATTAAGCCTGATAACTGTACTTCCCTTAGTGACAGTGTAGTCAGAATCCTCGAGTCTTACGTTATCAACTTCCACTCCACTGAAGTTTTCAAAGCTCTTGTCCACTGAGGAGGTAGACTTAAATACAGCCTTTACATCAACGTTATCACCCTTCTCAAATGATAATCCGTCACCTTCAGTTGCTACATACTGAACGCTGCTATCTGATACGTACTGAACCACTATCGGATATACGGACAGGGAATTCATATTGAACTTGATTTTATTACCAGTCTGAGTGAACGATAGTGGCTTTAGCTTGCCATCGCTGTCTATGTATGAAACCTTTCCCACGTTTTTACCAGGCTGAACTTCAGTTGTGTAATTAAAGAACTGACCTTCAGCAAGCATGAGACGTGAACGCTCAGTTCTAGCCATATTGATAGAGTGAATATCTATTACATCAAAATCTCCCTTTAGACCTTTTGCAACAGCCTTATCGAGAAGCTTTTCATTCATAGTGTATCTTACGCTATCGTTATACTGTTCGAACCATCTTGGTAAAATTCTGCTGTTGAAGTTTAGTCCTTCTACTTTAGTCTTTCCACTTACGCTTGTTAGTGCATCAAGATACTTCTTCTCAATCTGACCATCTTTGTCAAAAAGCATGATAGTATCCTTGTTTGTGCAGCTGAGATGGTTATACGCAAGCTTGTCAGCACCACGCTCTGAGTGGTCTTTAACAGTTAGCGGATACGTATACATGCCGAGCTGCTCACTCTCAACACTTACTGTGTATACATCGTCTTCCATGAGTTCAACTTCAACTGTGCTGTCCCTGATTGGAACTCTAATTGTCTCGAACGGGCTTGTCAGGACTAGGGTTGAATTAGTTTCCTCCCAGTCAAAACTATCGTCACTTGGTAGATAGTTTCTGCCAACTTTCTCCATATAGAAGAGCTGTAGATTAATCTTTACGCGATTTGCCTTTGTAGCATCCGTAATCGGTGTAGCCCTCTTCTCTAGAACGAATGAGGTGATTTTTTCATCTTGTCCTGGATGGCTCGTTGTAATTGGAGTTCTGTCATTATATACGACACTTCCAGTTTCCTTGATAATTATGTATGCGTTATTTTTGAAATTATACTCTTTGTCCTGTGCAAAAATGATGTAATGATGATCCTTGATTAATTCAACATCTGGAAGCACACCATTAGATGAAGTAACTTCCTTTTCAAATCTCTGAAGTGTTGCATTCCAAACCTTGAACTTAATTGGTTTAGTTAGCGCTTTACCTGTTGCCTTGTCAATTACAGGCATGTTCCTAAGTGTTGCCTTCTCAGTCTTATATAGAAGTGCAAAATCCGACTCCTTATAAGGACCAGTCTTGGAAGGCTCTGCTGCACGGAATCCTGATCCGTGTCTTGGGTTAGCTGGCTGCGATACGCTACTTGTAGCCGGTGTAGCATCACTTTTTTCAGCTTTCGCTTCGGTTGAAACACTTGCAGTTTCTGTTTTTTCAGTAACTGCAGAATCGTCTGCAAAGGCAAACAATGGTGCTGTCGATAGTATCATCGATAGCGCTAGGACCTTTACTAGACTTCTTGAGCTCTTGCTCTTGAACTTCATAGTTCCTCCTTTTATATTTTATGTTTTGGGGAATAACATTCCTTATTATTCTAGCTAGTCTATCAAAATTCTAACAATTGCTTATATCTATACTTCTGCCATTTGTATAGATAATCCTTATAATGAATTATATGTAAATTTGTGCACTAAAAATCCTGCAAGCATGAATTCCATCACTTGCAGGGTTCTCTCATAAGCAATATTATCTTCCCTTATTACTTTTAATTCTCGCCCAGCGCTGCCTTAATCTCATCCAGATTGCTCGCGAAGACAACCTTGCTTAGGTCTTCAGCTGGCAGGAAGTCGGCAGCTACCATCTCCTCAAGCAGCTTTCTTAGAGGCTCATAAAAGCCTTCTATATTGTATAGAATGCAAGGCTTCTCAGTTCTGTTCAGCCTTCTTAGGGAGATTATCTCTGAAATCTCTTCTAGTGTGCCAGGCCCCCCTGGGAGAGCGATAAATGCATCACCAAGGTTGATCATACGAGTCTTGCGCTCTGGCATAGACTTCACAATTTCCAGTGTATAGAGCCCCTCGTGTCCCTTCTCCTGGTCGAGCAGAAACTCTGGGATGATACCGTAGACCTTGGCGCCGCCTTCTAGTACTGTATTTGCAACGGTTCCCATGAGTCCTACATTTCCGCCGCCGTATACAAGATTATGACCGCTCTCTACAATCCAGCTTCCGAGCTCAACTGCTCTATCCTTAAACACGGGCTTCTCACCGAATCGAGATCCGCAGTAAACTGTAATATTCATATCCTTCTTCTCCTTTTCCGTATCGTAACATTTTAGTATCGTTGACCTCTTCGGTCAATATATCGCTTTCATCAATATTTTTGATAGTGCACAATTTAAATTAAGATTTTTATAATGATTAATTCCGTCACTTAGATGTTATACTAAACCCATATCGTAAGATTATAATACATTATGTTTCGTTTAATCACGATAAATAAGGAATATTGGGGAATATTATGAAGAGAAAACTACACATTAAAAGGTTTACACTGCTAGCGGCAGTTTTGCTAGCACTCGCAATAGCACTCACAGGCTGCGGTAAGGATAGTTCAAATTCAGAATCAAAAGGCAGTAACGGTCCAAAGGCTAGCCTTAAGAACTTCGAAACAACTACGCTTGACGGCGAAAAGTTCACTCAGGATAACCTGAAGGATTACGACCTCACCGTGGTTAACGTGTGGTCGACGACTTGTGGCTATTGCATCGATGAGATGCCTGCTCTTGAGAAGCTCAAGAATCAGCTTCCTTCCAACGTACAGTTTGTATCTATTTGTCTCGACGGAGAAGCTTCACCAGATACAGCAAAGGAGATTCTCTCTAAGCAGGGATTAACGGCAAAGACGCTCGTTCCAAGCGATTCTTTGAACGAAGGACTTCTTCAGTACGTAAGCGGCACTCCTACCACCGTGTTCTTTGATAAGAACGGAAAGCAAATTGGCGATCCAAAGGTTGGAGCGTTCTCAACACATGATACTGATGCGATTACGGAGCTATACATGAATGAAGTAAATTCTCGTCTTAAGAAATTGTCATAGGCAGGGATTATCAGGAATAGATTATGTCTAAGAAGTATAAAAGGCTGATACCGGCTGCGCTCATCGTAGCTGGTATCGTTATGTTAATAATAGGTGTCAGTAGAGGTGAGATGATGACGGTCTTCAGCAAGGCTGCCACCGTCTGTCTCGAGTGCATAGGCATCGGATAGGAGGCGTCATGAAGACTAATAGCCCAAGGCGTCATCTAGTGCAGCTCATAGCGACGTTCATGACAAATCCTCACGTCTCGAATTTCACCGACGGCACCATACACAAAGGAAAGAGTAAGAGTTTCTGCTCACCTGGCTTAAACTGTTATTCTTGCCCGGCAGCCGGCGCAGCGTGCCCTATCGGAGCACTGCAGTCGGTCGAAAACGGTAACAAATACCACATATCATACTACGTGATGGGATTTTTACTTATTACTGGAGCATTTCTCGGTAGGTTCGTCTGCGGATTTTTGTGCCCATTTGGATTCTTTCAGGACTTGCTATATAAGATCAGAGTGAAGAAGCGAAGGATACCTGTGAAGTTGGATAAAGCGCTCAGATATCTCAAATACGTTATACTTGCGGTATTCGTATTCGCACTTCCGATCGCAATATCGAATGAGTTTGGGATTGGAGAGCCGTTCTTCTGCAAGTACATCTGTCCTGCTGGCACTATCGAAGCCGGCATCCCGCTTCTCATTAAGAATGAATCCCTCCGAGCTATGATGGGCATCTTGTTCGACTGGAAGATGATTCTCCTGATTATCACGGTCATACTTTCGACGATGATCTACAGACCTTTCTGTAAATACATATGCCCTCTAGGCGCGATATATTCGTTTTTTAACCGCTTTAGCGTGCTTCAGATGGAAGTGGATAGGGGTGCATGTATTAACTGCATGAAATGCGAAATCCACTGCGATATGCAGGTCAAGGTTCTGGATAACATCAACAGCGCTGAATGCATTCGCTGCGGTAAGTGCAGGAGCATATGCCCTACAAGCGCTATCAACTGGACGGTAGGCGGAAAAGTAATTCTAAAATCAAACGAAAATAGCAGGCAAAGAGCGTAGCTCTGCCTGCTATTTTATTAGTTGTATCTTCTAGTATTCTCACCTGAGATTGTACTTCTCGAAATCAACACCCTCATGGTGAAGCAGATAAACCTTCTTATCCATGCCTCCTGCGTAGCCCGTGAGTTTTCCGCCCTTCCCCACCACTCGGTGACAAGGCACTATGATTGAAAACTCATTGCTACCGACCGCTCCGCCAACAGCCTGAGCTGACATGCGGTCTTTACCAATTCTCATAGCCACTTCATTCGCAATTTCACCATAAGTGCTAAGCTCGCCATAAGGAATCTTGAGCATTATCTCTGATACGGTCTTTCTGAATTCTGACCCCTGCAGCTTTAGCTTCGGAGTAAAACTTGGAACATTTCCTGCAAAGTATTCGTCAAGCCAGCGCACTGCATCGCTTATATGTTTATTATCATGGAAATTCTCGATTGCTTCGATATCTAAAGAAGCCTCTGCTATCCGCGCTTCATCGAACCAGACACCGAGAAGGCTCTCTTTATTAGCGCAAAGCTTCATAACACCCATCGGTGAGTCGTAATAATACATGTACATAGCAGCACTCCTTTAATTATATGGATTTATCAGCTTTGGACTACTTCCGACATGGTCCCTAATAACTTTGACGTCCTCTGGCGAAAGCGGTATATCGTAGCTCACAGCGATGACCAACCAAGTATAGCAGTAGTCATCAACGTTCGTCTCTGGCAGCCAATCGCTCGGTCCCTTATCTGACTTATCGCGATTTACCGCCCCATCTACATCTACTCCAACACGCACATCTGTCGCGTACTGGTGCTTCTTAGAATGGCTCCATTTGGCGCCTCCATGCTTATTCACATAGTTAAGCGGAATGATATGGTCGAAATTGCTGTCATCAAGAGAGAGTTCATCGCCCGTATATGGGTCTGTATAATCGCCATCCTTGTAGTGCTTACTCGTCACAAAGGCGAACTTTCTCAGCGAATACTTTCTGCCTTTATACTCGATTTTCTTATATGGCTCTGTATAGGAGTTCCTATCATAATCAGCGTACTCATCTGGCGAGGCAACCTTCACTTCATCGAGTAGCTGCTCTACACTCTTTTCCTTTAGTGGCTTTACCTTGCTACCTGAGCTACCTGAGCCTCCTATATCTATTCCCATCTGATTAAGGACGAAAACAGTCGCAACGATCACTAATGTCGCAACCATTTTCTCCATCTTCTTATTCACTCTACTATATCCCCTATATCCTTGCCCCGAGTATCTCTGTCTAGCCATATCTCCTAAGCCCTTTTCATGTATCTATTATGATGTAAGACGCTGCTGCTCCCAGTGTTAACACTGTGCTGCTATCGATTGCAGTGCCGTTATCATGATCATTTAACTGCATAATCTTATTAACTTCTTTTTCTTAAATTCAATATGCTTATGATACCATAGACCGACAGGCATTGGACATTTTGCGGTTCATGAATTTGCCCAATAAACATTTGATTTATAACTATTACCTGATATAAAATATTAAAGATAAACTGAAAATTTACGATTTATGAAACGAGGAAATTAAATGGGCGAAAGCAAACTAAAGTACGGACTAAGAGTGCTAAAGAACGCGAGCTTCAAGAAGTTCACGGACTGTGTCAACGAAGCACACAGAATATCCGGTAAGAGCAAGCTTGCATGCGCGATGGACATTGTGCACTGCATGAGAAAATTCGATGCTGGTTACTATGATTATGTAATCTTCCAGTTCTGGGACAAGACCGATGCAGAGAGAGACACTTATCTCACAAGATTCAGAAGCAAGAAGCTTGTATCTCAGATGAATGACCCTGCTTACGCACATTTCTTTGATAACAAGGATGAGTTCAATGAGAAATTCAAGGATTACATCGGTCGTGACTTCATCGAACTCGAGACTGCGACTAAGGACGAGGTAGAGGAGTATTTCAACAGAAAAGACAAGGTTTTCTGCAAGATGAAGGATCTCGAATGTGGCATAGGCTGCGAGAGACTGGTGACTTCTGACTTTGAGAATTTCGACGCATTCTATTCATATATCAAGGAAAAGGGATTTGGTACTCTCGAGGGTGTTATCGAGAACCATCCTGATCTCGACAAGGTATATTCCGGCAGTGCCAACACGATGCGTATGATCACGATTATCGGTGATGACGGCAAGCCACATCTAATCTACGCAGTGCAGAAATTCGGTATCAACGGCAGAGTTGTAGATAACTACGGAGTTCATGGACCAGTTGACCTAGAGACTGGTGAATTCCTATTCCCTGCACACTCTGGTGATACGAAAGCTGAGGGGCTATACACTGAGCACCCTAATACACATGAGAAGCTAGTAGGCTTTAAGACACCTCTTTTCAAGGAGGCCAAGGAGATGATTCTAAAGGCAGCTATGGAGGTTCCACAGATCAGATACGTCGGCTGGGACGTCGCTGTTACTCCTAATGGACCTGCTATCATCGAGGGCAACGTGTACTGCGCTCACGATTTCTGGCAGCTACCAGGGCAGACTCCTGGCAATATAGGCATCATGCCTACACTTAAGGAACTTGTGCCTAGCTACAAGTATTAATAATATGAAACAGCACAGGGGCTGGTCTCAAATGAGACCAGCCCCTGTTTGCTACTTTATTTTATGTATAGACTATGAAAGCTATCGTATTTATGCTGTAGCCGCCTTGAGCTTTCTGCTCTTTAGCGCTGCCTTTCTGAGCCTTAGTACTACGTAACTTCCGTATATCAATGTATAAACGACTATTCCGGTTATATGAGACTTCACATCTGCCGAGTACAGCACCATTATATGTACATAGATTCCGATGAAGAACGGATATGCCATGCGCTGAATCTTTTTCCAAGTCTTACCACTCATCTTGCGGCGAACCGACTTAAACGAGGTGATGAAGAGAGGAATAAGCATAGCTAGCAGGCACAGAGTGATTGACGATGCTATGAGCTCTCTAGTAGGCATAGCTTTTGGATTTGTAAAAAGCATCGGGAAGTACTTAACTCCGAACACCACGTTGTGGCTTAAAGTCAGCAAGCTTCCTATGATGGATATCTCTCCACGCACGCTCATCAGCTTACGGGATAGTTTGTTGTGCTTAGTGATGACACCTAGATACATTACCACCATAAAGGTAGCTGTCGTAAAGATGCCTCTACTGAACATGTTCATAAAGTATACGTTGAACCACTCTGGGAATTTTTGGTCATAGCCGAGGTTGAAGTACATAACAACTGCTCCGCACCACACGTATATGCCCAGATAAAAAGCCCCTGGGTGCTTCTTAATTGCATCTGCTGTCAGAATATAGAATATGACAGTCACTGCGATTCCAAATATTAAGTTCACGATACCGTCCTTTCCGTCTCAGCCGCAGCAGAATTTTCTGCTACTACCTTGCTCTCTGCTGGCTTCTGTATATCTTCTCTCTTGTTAGCCTTTCCGCTATCTCTAGTCTCTACACTAGAATTTCCAGAGATCGCAGCAGTTACTGCACTTCTCGTGCTAGTTGTTCCACTAGTAACGGCTGATGTTGCCCCACTAGCAACCGGAGTCTTCACATTAACCATCACGATTGCCTTGCTCTTCTTGTCGATTCCATCAACTGAGAACTCGAGCACTGCCTTGGTTATGCCCTTCTTAGATAGGTCAGGCTTTTGAAGCAGCTTAACCTTCACAGAACCATCCGCAGGAATGTTGCTGAACTTAGCCTTGTAGTCTTCGAGTGTAGGTTCAGTTCCATCTACGTCGATAGGTTTTGCATTAACCCTTTGCGGTGTAAATGCTGTTCCGCCGTCCTCGTCATCATCCGCGATTCCGTCGTGGTCTTTATCTCTGTAAATCCAGTACTTGTATTCTCTAACTAGAAGTTTGCCGTTCTTCTTAGCTTTAAACTTCATGGTTACTGTCTTGAACATTCCGCCATCGCCATCCCAGTTGTCGTCATCCACGACTGGTGTGCCGGTGATTGTCGTGCCGTCAAAAGATAGGCCCTTAGGGAGTCCTTCAATCGAAGCGACCATCTCCGCATCCTTGTCGAGGCTTGTAACTGTAGCTGGCTTAATAGGAACACCCTGTGTCCACTTAGGTCTACCTGGTTCATCGAGTACAGTCTCGATTACCTTGCTGTCTACCTTAACCTCTGGGAGCGCATCCTCTGTATCTGCTGCTGGAGTCTTCACGTTAACCATCACGATTGCCTTGCTCTTCTTGTCGATTCCATCAACTGAGAACTCGAGCACTGCCTTAGTTATCCCCTTCTTAGATAGGTCAGGCTTCTGAAGCAGCTTAACCTTTACAGAACCGTCCGCAGGGATGTTGCTGAACTTAGCCTTGTAATCTTCGAGCGTTGGCGCCTTGCCATCCACGTCGATAGGCTTTGCATTAACCCTCTGCGGTGTAAATGCTGTTCCGCCGTCCTCGTCATCATCCGCGATTCCGTCGTGGTCTTTGTCTCTGTAAATCCAGTACTTGTATTCTCTAACTAGAAGTTTGCCGTTCTTCTTGGCTTTAAACTTCATAGTTACTGTCTTAAACATTCCGTCATCGCCATCCCAGTTGTCGTCATCCACGACTGGTGTGCCGGTGATTGTAGTACCGTCAAAAGATAGACCCTTAGGAAGTCCTTCGATCGAAGCGACCATCTCCGCGTCCTTATCTAGGCTTGTAACTGTAGCTGGCTTAATAGGAACACCCTGTGTCCACTTAGGTCTGCCTGGCTCGTCGAGTACAGTCTCGATTACCTTGCTGTCTACCTTAACCTCTGGGAGATTCTCAGTAGGCTCAGTAGTTCCTGGGTTTTCATTGTCTGAACTTGAATTCTGAACGAGCTGCTTATCCGCCTCTGTACCAGATAGGTTGAATGATACGAACAGCGCCTGCGGTGCATTAGGATTCTCATCCTTAACCACTGTGTATCTTACCTTTTTGCTGACAGGTGTCTGATCAGCTGTGTACTCATAGCGATGACCTTCCTTGGATACTAGGCGCACCTTTACATTCTCAAACTCAAACGAAGTTGGTGCATCGATAACCTGCTGATCATCGATCTTGTTGCTATCTATAGAGTCTTTGTTTAAGGTATCAGCCTTATACCACTTTGAGCCGTCCTTGCTGTACTCGAGTCCAACGATGTAGTCCTTGCTGTAGCGGCCAACGAGGATTCTGAAGTTATCGTATGAAAGCGACTGCTTATGAATAACCTTTGCCTTGATGACCTTCTTATCACCGTACACCTTGAGATCGCTACCGTTCTCGATTGCATTTCCGTCCTCATCTGTGATGCTGAGTCCGTTTGCCTCAAAATCATTCCATGCTACTTCCGCTTCTGTTCCGTCTCGCTTAACGACCTTAACCTTGAGATTCGAGAAGTCGACTGGGCTACCAGTGTTTACCTCTACCGCTTTCGACTTAGGCGATACGATTGAAATCTCCTTAATACCAGAGTTAGTCTTGTAATCGTTTGCTGATTTGTTGCTAGCTTCCTTGGTAGCAGCCGAAATTCCGCTCGCACTAATCGTTGCGCCACTCACACTATCGAACATCTTCTTGCCTTCATATCGGTCGTTCATGTAAGCCTTTACAGCGCGCGACATGAGCGTTAGGTCAGACACTGTGTTATTTCCCGATAGACCACTTAGCATGCCGACATACTTATCGCCAAGGAGCTCCTTGACCTTAGCTTTAGGATCAGTGCTCTTCCTTATAGCTTCAAAGTACTCACGGTATAATCCCAGCTTAGCGATATTCCAGCGACCGTCTTTACCCTGCAGGAACGGTATCACGTTCTCCGCCTGACTTCTAAATGGTCCCATGTCATCGCGGTAATCGTCACCTACACCGACCCTTAGAGACGATATCTCGCCATCCTTTACCGTTATATAGGTCTTGATTCCACCTGGATTGAGGTATCCGATACCGATTCCAGTATAGTCTCCATCCTTAAGCTTATCTCCTGGATAATGCTTACGAAGTGCTGCATCTACATATGCTGGATCTCCTGTCTCAGGGTTAACCGCTGGAGATACATTGTCCTCGCTTGGCTTATTATCCGGTGCAGCAGGCGTGGTTGTGCTGCTACTAGTATTAGTAACACTAGTCTTGCCTGCACCTGAAAGTGCATTTCTCACGGCATCGATAATACCGCGGCTAGAGTATGTAGCACCAGAAACTGTATCCACGCTCTTGCCTGGACTTCCGAGCAATCTACCGATTACCGCCTTTGCACGATTAAAGAATGGGGCATCATCACTATTTGAAAGTATTTCAACATTAGTAATATTACCGCCAGAAACGGTCACACGAACTCTTATTGGACCATTGTAGCCCTGACCCGAACCAGTGTACACACCGTCGTTCAGGTTAGCACTTCCGATTGAAAAAGTTCCAGCTGCATTGCCCTTTCTTCCCTTCGCAGATCTAGCGTCTTTCTTGACTGGCGTCACCTTCGCCTGCTGCTTCGATCCAGCCTTGCTTAGAGCATCAGCAACTGCCTTCTTAATCGCATTCGAAGAGATAGTCGCTCCTGAAACAGAGTCAACGTTTACATTGCCACTGCTCAGTATCTTGCCTATGACAGCTTTCGCCCTGTTAAAATACTCTGGCGTTTCTGTCTGGGATACAACCTTGATATCTGTCAGCTTTCCACCCTTAACGGTGATGCGAACAGTAAGGGGTCCACCGTAACCGGTTGCAGTACCCTCGTATTCTCCATCCTTAAGACCTTCAGTAGAAACCTCTGAACCAATTGCCTGAGCTTCCTTGGCAGCCTTTTCTTTGGCAGCGTTGTTCTTCTCTACGACCGTAACAGCCGAATAAGCCATAGCGGCGGTAACAGCCACGGCTACGACAAAGGACAGCACTCCCTTGAAACCAGTTGTCTTCATCTTTCCTCCTATGAATGAGTGTGAAAATTTTGAATAAGTTAGATATATTTTACAAAAGTTAGTTAAATTGAACTAATGTATATTGTATTTTAATGCAAATTGCACAAATATGCAATATTTTTTTGAACCAATAATTTTACTTATCTAAGGATATTTATAGAGTTTTAGAACAAAATAATAATGCAAACAATTAAAGGGACGAGCCGTTGGCTCGTCCCTTTAACAGTGTGTATCTGAAAGAATGAAAATAGCAAATTAATTACATATCGCCATTGATGAAATATCCATACATGACTACTCTATCAAAGGCAATCTTCTGCCACTCTTCCTTGATAGAATCCCTATCTGTAAGGAAGAATCCTGGCTCCATAAAGCGAATAATTATGAATTCAGAGTTCTTCTGATCCCAGTTATTACCCCTGCTGAAATCTATTCCTTTACCTGTATTCTTAGTAACTATCGCCTCTAGGAGTGGAGCAGTGACGGAATTGATTGGTACAACCATGTCCGCCTTATCGAACAATCCCTTCTTGGTCTCGCTAGTGTATATGCCGAAGGTTCCTATTGCACTAACTGCGCATACAACTCGCTTAATATCATTGATATCTATCTCGTGCTTAGCACCGATAATCTTGTTACCACGGAGCTTTATCTGCTTCTCCCTGAGAGATGTGCCAAGTGTGAGGTCTAACTCACCGATGTTATTAGGAAAGTCCTTGGTGAGCTTGTGTGCAGCAAAGGCAGTAAGAAGAGTCTTAGTCTCTTTGATATTATGAGTCTCATAGCCATAATCCTCATCCAAGGTTATATCTATCATTTTCTGCTTAGGATCTACACTAACCAGATTAATGTTGTAGCTACCGTTGGAACTGAAATAGTTCGTCGTGATAATGGTCAGTATATCGTCGAAACTAACGTTCAGCACACCCTTCTTCTTATGCGTGTAGGTGAAGCCGTCACTACGAATCTCTAATGTGTACTTAGGCTTTTCGAAAGTCACAATATCGGTATCAAATATGCTAATCATAAGTTCTCCTTATTCCTTCTCAGCTTGCCGCTATACTAGCTATTAGCTACGAGAAGTTTGCTGCTTGATATTATTTATTGTTCTCATGTAGGTAGTATAACCTTATTTTTATGCTTTGTCTCTATGTTTTCAAAAATAGTGTATATTAGGTCAAAAATTGTGCAAATTTTTCCGTTTTTTGGTACTTTTTTGCCTTGCGTTATTCGCATCCAGGTGATTTTAGGGCGCATTTTGAGCGTTCTGGCATGTTAATCATCGCTATCGATGTGATAACCAGCACGATACCAACAACCCTCCATGGGCCGAGTTCCTCCCCGAATAGCAGTGTGCCAAATAGCGTCGCTGCGACATTTTCCACCGATGACAATATCGGCGCATACGACACGTGCTTAAGCCTCGTTATCGCGAAGCCGTACATGAAGTATGGAAGGGCAACAGACGTCGAGCCATTGATTATACTTATGAGCACCAGCTTTCCGTCAGCACGAAATTCGCCAATGCCAACTATGGATCCGTATATCAAAAGAGCGATGAGCCCAAATACCATCGTATAGAATGTCATCGCTGTCGTATCTTCCGACTGTCCGCCAAGTCTACTTGTAATCGCTAAACTTGCAAAGCAGAATCCGCATATAAGTCCCATGAATATACCATAAAGAGACAGCTTCCCTAGGTCGAACACTCCCCCGGTCGCCGTGAATGTAACTCCCATGATGGTCACGCACATGGCGAAGACTTTTCTCAGGGTAGGCTTTTCCTTAAATATAAAGTACGACATAATCGCCACGATTATCGGGGATGTGTAGACGAGCACGACTGCGCTCGCCATGCCGAGTTTACCAATCGCTGTGAAGTACGCCACGTTGAACACGGCCTGTGTGATTACGCCCTGCACGCAGGCTATCTTGAAACCGCGCCTACTGAGTTTGAAACTCTTTCGCCCTTTCATGAGCATGAACGGGAGGATGACTAGCATCGCACATGATACTCTCAGGATTGACATCGTCACTGGCGGGATGCCGTACGCTCTATATAGATGTGAATATATTCCGGTTGTGCCCCAGAGGGTGCCGGAAAGCATTATGAAAATCGCTCCGTTTTTAATCATAAATTCTCTTTTCCTATAATTTCGTATCACGCAGACGAATATCGGCGCGGTAATGATTATTGTAGCATATATAGTAGATAATTTAACAGAATTTCATAGAATGAAGAAATGAAAAAGAGAGGCACTGCCTCTCTTAGATAATATTTAAGCTTACAAAGGCTTATTTACTCAGCTTAGCTATCGCCTGATCATACGAGATGCAGAGTGCCCCATCGAAGCTGAACTTCTTCCAGATAGATACGTTGTTCTCTTCTCTATTTGCGCTGAAAATAATTGCCTTATCGAGCTGGGCAAATGAACTTGTAAAAGACTTCCCGCCCTGTGCATTTGGCACGGTTTTACCGTTTCTCTTATATATATCCGAAGTATTTCCCGAATCATCTTGTCCAACGCGGTTAGATAGAGATTCAACAAGCTCAAGCTTGGAATTCTTCATCACGTATCTATGGATATTATACTGCATGTAATCATCGCCGTTTGAATCATAAATATATAGAGTATTTGACTCTTTGCCCTTATACACTACATACGATGTACCCGCAGCAGCTTGTTGATCCGCGAGTTTGCCACTATATGCACCTTCATTAAAGCCATCGTAACTGAGTTCTACTGCTTCCTTGCCATTAAAGGTGTAGATGTGCAAGCTCGCGATTCCCTGATTCTGCGAGGTGAAGAAGAACAGCTCTGGAACATTGTCACCGTCTATATCGCACAGTGCAATAGGCCTATCTATACCTCTAGCATTATATGTATCCTTACCTGGAACTGTCTGCCACGAGTACGCTTTTATCGCAGTAGCATTCTGCTCAATGATAGTCTTATACGCGCTATACGCAGCTTTCCTATTCTTCTCTTGCTGCTCAGTGACTTTTTTTGGCTTTGGCGGCTTCTTCTCCTCTTTCTTAGGCACCTTCTTGCTGCAGCCTGCGATAGATAAGATGAGCAATGCGGATAGTAAAATCGCAATCGCTGATCTTAGCTTCATCTTGGTATTCATGGTTTTCCTCCTTTTGGTGCTCGCTCTGTTATGTGCAAATGGTATGCAATTTCTAGCGAATATCACAAGCATCTTTAAGTAGTTAATATCCTATCTTCCGCAATCTCTATGTCTATTACAGAGTATTATACTAAAAGTACGGGGTAAAGTGAAACTATGCGGATTGTCGTGTATATATGCATGCGAAGAGTTATTTGCCCTAGATGGTTGAAAATGAATGATAATGGGTTTACTCTATAGTCAGAAAATATTGGATACATACCTAGTGGTATGGGTCAGGAGGTTAAGATGCTATTAGTCGGAGTAAGAGCGGATGGAAACTGGTTATTGTCACAGTGGAATCTTACGTATGCTACAGGCTGGGAGGGCATTTGCAAGGCTGCTGCTAAGATGTACGATTACTATGATAGCAAGGAGATGCCAGTTGAGATATTAGCGGATGATCATCTAACAGGTGCTCATTCGAAGGATGACATCATGAATATAGAGGAAGCTGGCCATCTAACAGTTAGGGGATTTTCGACGGTGTTCAAGCTGCCACTGATGATTACTTTTTATAACCAGTCTAAGACTGTGTATGTCAATATCGCGCAGGCTACTGAGGAATTTGCATATGCTGATTATGAGAAGTTTAATAAGTCGCTCTGTCAGTATCTCGATAGCGTTGAGATGGCGATGTGCGAGTAAGTTTGGATATGCACAGAACTATATAGGGTAAGGAAAAAAAATCAGGCATGGGCCTGATTTTTTTGTGGCTTTGAAAAATTTTGATAGTTCTGATAATATGTGTTCCTTATTTCAAAAAAGTGATGGTTTTTGAAATAAGAGCTTTATTATTCACTGCTTATTTCAAAAATGACCTGTTTTCTGAAATAAACTGCCTCATTAAACCAGTAAGAGCTGAGGCTTGACTTACTCCTAGTGCATCACAAGTTTCTTTGAATTTTCAATAGGTAATGATACGACAATAGTGTGGTTGATATGCTGGTTTACAGTTTTCTCAAACTTTCAGGATCATAGTGTGCCATCAGTTCTTGCTTAGTTGATTACTGATTTACAAGGTGAGTTCAAATAAGGATTTAGAGGTGCAAAATTTTGGTTTATTTTAGAAAAGCTATGGGATTAAACCCACAGCATTTTGTATTTATTTTGCTCGTTTAATCGGTTTTACAAAGGCTATTTCAGATTCCTTTATTCATATTCTCCATTCAAGTATGCCAAAACAATTTTTTCCATATTTAAACTAAACTCCTCCCAAGAGGCAAGTGGAGTAAAGGTACAATGTTCCTCGTCAATAGCACAAATCATTTGTTTATTAGGTTGCCAAACGATATCCACGACGCTGTAATTGTCTACTTCCGCGACCAATGACAGTACTTTTTTTCTTTTCCATTTAGTTTCTACCGTATCGAGATAAGGGTAAAAGCGAATAAACTTACAATACTTGTCATTGGTAAAATTTATCTTGAGTTTGTCTCCTTTAATAAATTCAACCAGACTATTCGGTAAGTTATACTTTTGCAGTTCTGCATTCTTACTTTCCATATTATACGAATCATTATTATACGAATCTTTTGATTCGTATTTTGCTAATAACTCTATTATTTCTCTGTTACCATTCTTAACGGCAAGAGAATATGGTCTTTCTCCGCACTTATTTTTGATATTTGTATCCGCTCCATGCTCGACAAGCAAACGAACAATTTCAAGGTTACTACATCTCACAGCTTCCAATATTGGTGTACTTGTATCGTTAAATACCGAGTCCGCTTTTTGATAATTTACATCGGCTCCTTTTTCTAAGAAAAGTCTCACCGTTTCAATATCATTATTAAAAGCTGCATATCTTAACATAAGGCCTCCGTATTTAGAAATGGTGATACCAAGACTCTCCAAAGCGTCTATATTTTCAGCCGTATGTTCTCCCCAAAAAGCCGTTTTTAAAAGCTCAGCTTTTTTCTCTTCGTCCAAACTTTCCAAATCATTTTTAAACATAAGAACCGTTTCGGCATCACAACACCTTACCGCAATTTCAATCGGCTTAGGGTGGAATTTCCCTTTGTGTGATGCATTGTTATCAAATAAATATTTGATTATATCTTTTTTGTTCAAGTACAGTGCTACTTCAAGCGGAGTAAAAGGCTCGGGATATGCTCCATTTATTTTAATAATCTTATTAATTCTTTTCCCGAGCAGTTTTTTCAATGCTTCTAAATCGTTGTTATAAATTGCTATTATTTCCAAGTCCAACTGAGATGCATCAAAAGTTCCAAAATGTGCAATTCTATATGTTTCCATAATCCCTCGCATGAGCTTTAATATAATATTAGTATTTGAAGTTTACTCCATGGTTTACTTTTAGTTCTCTGCAACTTCAAATTTGTCATCCGCTATTACCAAAAACCTCCCACCAAAATGATGGAAGGCTTCTGTAAGCATATTTCGAATGAGCTAGATAAATTGGAATTATTCTATTCATCCAAAGCGCTGTAAAGTTTGTCCATAATTTCAGAAAGATCCGTTGGAATTCCTTCATCCCAGTCTGGATGTTCAAGCGTCTCACCTTCTAATGCCTTAAACATTACATCAGGTATCTTTACTTTTGCTTTACTTTCGTCATATTCTTTTGTCCAATCATATCCATCAGAATATAAATCGTTAGCAGGATTAAATGCGTAAATGTGTTCATTATAGAAATCCGAAAGATAGTTTTTCTCAATGGTACTTATGATGTCATAATCTTCTAAAGCCCATGAATAGTTTTCTTCGCACTCTTTTCTATCTGCACAGTTCTCTTTTAAAAAACTAGGTGTCATGTACCAGTACAAATAAAGGATTGTACCTTTGTCAGTATCCGGCTGCTCAACAATCCATTGGATTACTTTTTTAGAATTATCAAAGTTCCAACTTATTGCTAGTAGATGTCTTTCTTTCGGAGTATTTTTCTTAAGAAAATCAATAATAAGCTCTGTGCTTAATTCCTCAAATTCATCTTCATCAATTATAACTTCATCCCATTCAAAGTTGTCATTCATAATATCACTTATTGTTAGCATGCTGTCCCTCCTAAAATTATAATTTCTATACCACTATGTTTCACAAAATTCTCCCCCATAAAAGGAAAAAACAAACGTGATCCTGATTTTGGTGCATTATTTTTAGTTATTTGTCTGCTTCAGACACACTTCGTCTAATCTGAAGTAACAGTATCACCATACTCACTGTTAGTAGTATGTGACCGATTCCTGCCATACCTGAGATCAAAGCATTTAGTACAGACGACAGGTTACTTTCTAGAACCTGCATTATACCACGAACTACGAGCATTGCGAGGATTGCGTATATTATGGCGGAATTCATATATCGTTTCAAGTAGTTCTCCTTTGTTGAAATAGTTTTAAGACTATATCATCTGGGGGGGGGTAGGAATGGTAATTGGTTTTGGAAATGAGAACACTTTGTTCAAATTTAACAATCAGCTAATCCTCAATTAGTTCATATACCTCCATTACTTTCTTTGAAACCAAGTATGGATATTCTCTAATAAAATTCATTAAATCATTTTTTGTAATTTTAATAAGATCTTCATCTTCATATGTTCCATATTCCTCATTCTCATAAAATAACACCGGCTTTACGAGATATTCATCAAACATACCCTTAACTATTTTACAATACTCCTCTACTGGATATTCCTTATCCCCACTCTTACCTGATTTCACTTGTGGCAAAAATCTAGTACCATTTTCTCCTATTAACTCACATTCATATACAGCTGTATTGTGTTTCAGACTCTCTGTGTTAACAATGCAATCATATGTTTTTTGAATATACGTTAAAGCTAATCCTTCCTTTTGCCTGTCAGTTAACATATGCCAAAAAAGCTCATCCGTTATCTTTCTCATTGTATATGGAGTTTCATTTGGATGTCTGTGATTCCAAATGTTCATGGTTAATTCAGGAGCAGTCTTAACCTCCATCATAGTTGGTCCAATTCCCATCGCATTAACGATAACGCCAGGAACATTAATAACATCACCTATATAACACCACTCACCTGTATATATGCTACTTATATCTCGTTCAGAATACCAATCCTTAATATCATAATATTCTTTCATTGACTTTTGATTACCTAAAAGGTTCTTTGACACTTTAAATAGATAGTATGAACCATTATGTAAAACCCAAATCAAGTCATCTTTGTCAATTTGACAGAGTAACCTTAGAGTATAAAGCTGTTCACCAGCTTTTATAAGCGGTCTTATTTCGTTATCAACCATTCCTGCTCTTAAACCAAGATAGCCCCAGCCAGTACCAACAAATCCATGCTTTAGAAATTTATCGAATATTTCATTTCGGCATGTATTATATCCAGGCTCTCCATTGCTAATTCCAGGGGTTGATATAGTTGGAACAAATTTCATTCTGAATACTCTTGCCATGAACCAACCTCACTTTTTTTCTTATAAAATCTAGTCTAATTCCTCTTCATCCTCTGTAGAATCCATGCCACCACTAAGGATGAACTCTCTAAGAAGCTTGTCGGTCTTGATACTAACCTTTGGTGGTATAAGATTCACGCCTTCGATTCTCTCAAAATATTCTTTAGCCTTCGTCTTATCGACTGTTTGCTTAAGCTCATCGTATCTACCAAACTCATTTAGATTTGAATCATTGAGCTTCAAACTCATAATATCCGCGAGCTTCTGTTCATCAAGGCCAAGGTTCAGAGCCATTTGGTGAATCTGATCAGTCTTTGCACGTAGCATGTAATCGTTTATGTAATCCCTTAATGTCTTGTCAGGACTGATATTTACATCACCTCTCTGAATATCATGAAGGAATAGATAAGCATACTTCTGCTCTTCTTGGGTAAGCATAGCAAACGACTTATTAAGTTCAGATTCTGCTCGTTCAACGTCCTCCTCGCTTACATCTTCTGCTCTAAGAAGCTTCAGATACTTGTCAAAACGTGAATTCATATAATCTGAATCGATTACGCCAGTATCCATCTCTGTTATATAGCTCTCTAGATCATAAGGCGCCATGTCATCAAACGGTGGATTAGGTCCACTTGGATCTATCTCCTTATACCTAAGAACTAATATATCATAAGTATTTTTACTAATTGAAACGTAAATTATCTCTCCAGATACTTCATCAGTATATGAGCTCTTATCCCATGTGAAGCCTTGAATTTTTGCTGATTCTAAAAAGATATTTAACTGATTAAAGTCTTTTGCAAACTTCTTTCTCGACTCTACATCATCTGGTAATTTCTCGAAATTATCTATTCCAGAATTCGCAAAAATCACGGTAATACTTTCAAATATTATATTTACCTGTACAAGATTTTCGGTTAGATGCTGAACAAATAATCCTAGCGGCTTATCTCCAGAATACAGCTTTACTGCATCACTAATATTCTGATCCATAGTATGTGGCTTTCGATAATATCTAATAGTGCCAAAAGGCTTTTCGTGCCCAAACAGCCTATTTGTACGTGAAAATGCCTGGATAATATTCTCATACTTTAGCACCTTATCTAGGTACAGAGTGTTAACCCATTTTGAGTCAAATCCAGTTAACATCTGATCAACGACAATTAGCAAATCAATCTGCTTTTCAGGTTCTCTCTCGATCCTCTCATAAGGCTTCTTGTGCGCTAATCGTGCAGCTATATCCTTTTTCATTTTTGCAAATGTAGGGATTGCAAAAGATTGCTCGTACATCTCGTTATAGTCAGTTATTATCTCTACAAGCCCATCTTCCTTAATGCGGAAATTACCGTTATTATCAATATTCGGATCGAACAGCGCAGTGACTTTGAGTTTTGGCAACATCTCTTTCATGAGGCGATAATATTTAATTGCCTCATTTATGCTACTTGTAGCAAATATTGCATGGAACTTACCATTTCTACTTAAGGTGAGCCAGTTATCTGATATGTCTTGAACTACAGCCTTAGTATGAGCTTCTGTCTCATACTGAGTATTAGGAACGTAGTCTTCAATTCCTTTGATACTTTTACCATTTTCATCTTTATATGACGCCATCTTAACCTTACTAGAGTCCATATAGTAATAGTATATTTTGCTCTTCTCAGGGTTATTAATAGCCTCTTCCACAGTTTTTGCATTTGCCTTCATAAGTGCAACGGCAGTTCTAACATCCTTATCCTTGAAGGTTAACACCTTGTATGGATCGAAACCTAGGACATTTTTATCTCTAATTCCATCTGCGATACTGTATCTGTGAAGTTCATCTCCAAATACTGTGGTCGTTGTATTCTTCTTTTTCTTATTCTCATCCTGAATTGGTGTACCCGTAAATCCGAAGAATATCGCCTTTGTAAATGTGTTTTTGATAGTGATCAGCATGTCGCCAAATGTCGAACGATGTGCTTCATCCACGATAAATACAAGGCGCTTTTTATTTATCAGCTCAATATCATGAGCATTTAGTCCGCCCTCTTCATCTTTTATATTGCTCATCTTCTGGATAGATGTAACTATAAGTGTATCTGCAGGAGAGCTACTCTTTAGCTTTGATATGAGAACATTAGTGTTTTCAGTTGCTTGAACGTCTTCGTTCTCATCAGCAAACCCACGGTACTCCTTAAGCGACTGAGTGCCGAGTTCAATTCTGTCCATAAGGAATATTACTTTATCAGCATCTTTTGAACTCGCTATTAGCTGAGCTGACTTAAAGCTGGTCATAGTTTTACCTGAGCCAGTCGTATGCCAGATGTAGCCACCAAGCTGGTTGTCACCCTCCCACTTTGTCTTTGCGACTTTGTCGGAAATGGCATTAGCCGCAAAATACTGATAACTACGCATAACCTTCAGGACTCCGTCTGAATCATCGGCAACTGTATAAAATCCTATTAACTGATGAGCCATAGGAATAGACAGTAGCGTGGAAGCTACTTTGTCCCATTCATTGATTGGCTCATTATTAAAGTCTGCCCAATGGAAGTAGTAATCAGGATTGAACTTACCTTCTGGTCCAGGATTTGCGAAGTATACGGCTTCATTTGGCTCCATTGCTACAAATATCTGAACTAATGAAAATAGTCCTGTAAAGACACCTTCATGTGAGTATTTTTCTATCTGGTGGTAGGCTTGACTTACTGGTATTCCACTCTTCTTAAGTTCAATATGAATTACAGGCATACCGTTGATAAGAAGCATCAGGTCTCCACGACGATCATTTAGAATTTTTGACTTCGTT